>CAIQON010000351.1 GCA_903873475.1 uncultured bacterium | reverse complement strand
CGCGCGTCTACAACTCGCGCGCCCAGGCGTTCTCCATCCTCAAGCGCGACCCGCATGCCACGCCGGTGCTCGACGTGCTGACCTACTACGTCGACCTGATGTGCTGGTTCCTCGAAGGCAATCGCCCGGTCGAAGTGGTCGCGCGCGGCCAGCACGGCATCTTCAAGAAGGCCGGCTACAGCGCGCACGATGTCACCTGGGCGATCGTCACCTTCGCCGACGGCGCGGTCATCAGTTTCGGCGTGAGCTATGCGCTGCCCGCGCAGTATCCGACGCTCGGCCAGTCCGACCGGGTCGAACTGCTGGGCACGGAAGGCACGATGATCATAGACGACGACCACATGGACCACCTGATCTATTCCGAGAAGGGCATCCCGCATGCGTACGTGCCCGACCACGGCGTGCCGTTCGCCTTCCTCGGCAGCAACACCGCCGGTGACTGGGCGCTGGGCGACTTCTGGGGGCCGCTCGGCAACGAGACGCGCAGCTGGCTGGACGCGCTGGTGACCGGGGCCGACACTGCGCATTGTCGGCCCGATGCCGCGCTGGTCAACCTCGAGACGACGATCGCGATGGAACGCTCGGCCCGCTCGGGGCAGGCTGTGCGCCTGCCGCTGGAAACCTGAAGGAACGAATCGATGAAACAAACTGCAACCCGCAGCGCGCGGCGCTCCATGGCCGGCGCGTCCATGTTGGCGGCGGCGCTGGCCCTGCCGGCACCGGCCATGGTGATGGCACAGCAGCCCTATCCGTCGCGCCCGGTTCGGCTGGTCTCTCCGAACCCGCCCGGCGGTGCCAACGATGTGATCGCGCGCATCGTGGTGAACAGGCTTGCCGAGGTGCTCGGCGTACCGATGGTGATCGACAACCGCGGCGGTGCCGGCGGCACCATCGGCGGGGAGATCGCCGCACGCGCGGTGCCGGACGGATACACGCTGCTTGCCGGGTCCATCTCGACGCACTCGTTCTCGCCGGTGATCTCGCCGAAGCTCTCGTACGATCCAGTGCGCGATTTCACGCCGGTCTCGCTGTTCGCGATCTCGCAGAACCTGCTGGTGGTGAACCCGACGTTGCCGGTGAGCAGCGTGAAAGACCTGGTCGCGCTGGCGAAAGCGAAGCCGAACACGCTCAACTATGCGTCGGGTGGCACGGGATCCACCAGCCATTTCGCGATCGCGCTGTTCGTCAGCGCAGCCGGCATCGCGAACGGCACGGTACACGTGCCGTACAAGGGCGGTGCGCCCTCTGTCGCGGCGACGGTCGCCAACGAGACCCAGTTCTACTTCGGGCCCATGGCCGGCAGCATCCCGCAGGTCAAGGCGGGACGGCTACGCGCCGTGGCCGTCGGCGGCGCTGCGCGATCGGCGCTGGTGCCCGATGTGCCGACGGTGCGCGAATCGGGCGTGAACTACGCCGCGTCCGGCTGGTTCGGGCTGCTCGGGCCGGCCGGGTTGCCGCGCCCGGTCGTGCAGCGGCTGAACAAGGCGCTGCACGACACGGTCGCCACGCCCGATGTGCAGCGCCAGTTGCTGGAGGTCGGCGCCGAAGGGGTGGTGAACACGCCCGAGGCGTTCGCAAAGTTCATCGCCGAGCAGCTCGATGCAACCCGGCGGGTGGTGAAGGAACTCGGGCTCAAGTTCGACTG
>CAIQON010000350.1 GCA_903873475.1 uncultured bacterium | reverse complement strand
GCCGGCGGCGATGCGCTCGCCGCGCATCTCGCGTCGATAACGCGCCGGGTCCTCGCCGCCCTCGCCGGTGTTCGACTTGCCGCCGATGCGGTTCATCGCGATGGCGAGCGTGGCGTGTGCCTCGGTCGAGATCGAGCCGAGCGACATCGCGCCGGTGGAGAATCGCTTGACGATCTCCTTCGCCGGCTCGACTTCCCCGATCGGCACCGGCTTGCGGCTGTCGAAGCGGAAATCGAACAGGCCGCGCAGCGTCATCAGCCGTCGGCTCTGGTCGTTGATGATCTGCGCGTACTCCTTGAACGTCGAATAGCTCGACGCGCGCGCCGCATGCTGCAGCTTGGCGATCGCATCCGGCGTCCACATGTGCTCTTCGCCGCGCACGCGGAACGCATACTCGCCGCCCGCGTCGAGCGCGTTGGCGAGCACAGGGTCGTTGCCGAAGGCCGCCCGGTGCATGCGGATAGCCTCCTCGGCCACCTCGAACAGGCCGATGCCCGACACGTTGCTGGCGGTGCCGCGGAAATACTTCTGCACCAGCGGCTGCGCGAGGCCGACCGCCTCGAAGATCTGCGCGCCGGTGTAGGACATGTAGGTCGAGATGCCCATCTTCGACATGACCTTCATCAGGCCCTTGCCGATCGCCTTGACGTAATTCTTGATGGCGATCTTCGCGCCGGTGCCGCCGGCGGCACCGATCGTCATCACGCTCTCGAGCGCGAGCCAGGGGTGCACGGCCTCGGCGCCGTAGCCGGCGAGCAGCGCGAAATGGTGGGTCTCGCGCGCCGAGCCGGTCTCGACGACCAGGCCCGCGCTGGTGCGCAGGCCCTTGCCGACCAGATGCTGGTGGATTGCCGAGGTGGCCAGCAGCGCCGGGATCGCGACCTGGTCGCGGTCGACCTTGCGGTCGGATACGATCAGGATGTTGTAGCCCGACACGACGGCGTCCTCGGCTTCCGAGGCGAGGCTGGCGAGCCGCGCCTCGATTGCTTCCTTGCCCCATGCGACCGGGTAGCAGATGTCGAGTTCATACGACCGGAACTTGTTCTCGGTCGCCTCCGCGATGCCGCGGATCAGGCTCATCTGGTCGAAGTCGAGCACCGGCTGGCTCACTTCCAGCCGGATCGGCGGATTCGTCTCGTCGATGCCCAGCAGGTTCGGCTTGGGGCCGATGAACGACACCAGGCTCATCACCAGTTGCTCGCGGATCGGGTCGATCGGCGGATTGGTGACCTGGGCGAACAGCTGCTTGAAGTAGTGGTACAGGGGCTTCGGACGGTTCGACAGCACCGACAGCGGGGAGTCGTTTCCCATCGAACCGATGGCTTCCTCGCCGACCACGGCCATCGGCTGCATCAGGAACTTCAGGTCTTCCTGGGTGTAGCCGAACGCCTGCTGGCGGTCGAGCAGCGTCTCGCGCGGCTCCGGCGGCGCGCTGTCGCCTGCCTCGAGGTCGTCGAGCTTGATCCGGATGCGGTCGATCCACTCGCGGTAAGGCTTGGCCGATGACAGCGTGTACTTGAGTTCGGCATCGTCGATGATGCGGCCGGCCTCGGTGTCGATCAGGAACATCTTGCCGGGCTGCAGGCGCCATTTCTTGACGATCTTCTCTTCCGGGATCGGCAGCACGCCGGTCTCGGAGGCCATCACGACCAGGTCGTCGCTGGTGACGATGTAGCGGGCCGGGCGAAGGCCGTTGCGATCGAGCGTCGCGCCGATCTGGCGGCCGTCGGTGAACGCGACCGCTGCCGGCCCGTCCCATGGTTCCATCATCGCCGCGTGGTACTCGTAGAACGCCCGGCGCCCCGCGTCCATCAGCGTGTGGCCTTCCCAGGCCTCGGGGATCAGCATCATCATCGCGTGCGCGAGCGAGTAGCCGCCCATCACCAGCAGTTCGAGCGCGTTGTCGAACGATGCGGAGTCGGACTGGCCGTCATAGATCAGCGGCCATATCTTCTCGAGGTCGTCGCCGAGCACCGGCGAACTGATCGCTGCCTGGCGCGCGCGGATCCAGTTCACGTTGCCGCGCAGCGTGTTGATCTCGCCGTTGTGCGCGATCATCCGGAACGGATGGGCGAGGTCCCAGGTCGGGAAGGTGTTTGTGGAGAAGCGCTGGTGCGCCAGGGCGAGCGCCGAGGTGACGCGCGGATCTTTAAGGTCGACGAAATAGTCGGCCAGGCTCTCGGCCAGCAGCATGCCCTTGTATACGATGGTGCGCGCCGACATCGACGGCACATAGAATTCCTTGCCGTGCGCGAGTTGCAGCGCCTGTATCGCGTGGCCGGACGACTTGCGGATGATGTAGAGCTTGCGTTCGAGCGCATCGGTGACGGTCACGCCGGCACCGCGGCCGATGAACACCTGGCGGATCACCGGCTCGATCGGCTTCACGCTCTCGCCCAGGAAGGAACTGTCGACCGGGACGTCACGCCAGCCCAGCAGCACCTGGCCCTCGGCCCAGATCGCGCGCTCGATCTCGCGTTCGCAGGCATAGCGGCTGGCCGGCTCGCGCGGCAGGAAGCAGAAGCCGACGCCGTATTCACCCGGGGTGGGCAACTCGATGCCCTGCTTCGCCATCTCTTCACGGAAGAAAGCATCCGGGATCTGGATCAGCACGCCGGCGCCGTCGCTCGCCTTCGGATCGGCCCCGACCGCACCGCGGTGGGTCAGGTTCTTCAGGATCAGCAGGCCCTGCTCGACGATCGAGTGGCTCTTCTTCCCCTTGATGTGCGCGACAAAACCGACGCCACAGGCATCGTGCTCGCGCGCTGGATCGTACAGGCCCTGCGCATCCGGGAGGCCCGGGCGTGACAGTGGAAGCATCGGGTCCCGGAACGGGGTGGCGGCGTCGGAGGCGCCCGACCGCGGTGCTTGCGGGATTTGTGAGGAATCACTCATGACCGACCTCGGTGCAGGAAGGGGACGCGGCCCCGGGGGCGGCGCGGGCCACCCTGCGGGTACGTCCAGAGGCGACGAAAGCCGCGGCGGGCGCGGCTTTCGGAAGGTCTACCGGGCGTCCGACGCATCCACCATGGCGCGTGCGGGCATCAACCGGTCGAACGGGTGAGTTTAACCGCGTAGCCGCGTTGCAGCAATGCAACCTCAGGTTGTGCGGGCTCGACCTTCCCCGGTTCAGTGCTCGTCGACGCTGAAAAGCCGGCGGTGTTCGCGGATCGCGTAGCGGTCGGTCATGCCCGCGATGTAGTCGGCGATCGCCCTGGGCGCGTCGACCTCGGCCCGGGCCTGGTCCTGAGGCGGCAGCAGCCGGTGGTCGCCGGCGAAGGCCGAGAACAGTTCGGACAGGATGCGTTGCGACTTGCTGCTCATCCTGACCACCCGGTAGTGCCGGTACAGGGCATGGCGCAGGAACTGCTTGAGTTCCACCTGTTCAGCCGCGACGGCCGGGCTGAAACCGATCATCGGCGGCAGGGCGCGTACCGCGTCGATCGAATCCGGCGCGTGCAGCGCCATCAGCCGGCGGCTTTCGGTGGTCAGGTCGACCACCAGCGTGTTGATCATCCGCCGGATCGTCTCGTGTATCAGCCGGCGGCCATCGAGCCCCCGATGGCGCTCGCGCACCTGGGCGACGTGGCGCGCGAAGATGCCGACCCCTTCCAGTTGCGCGAGGGTGATCAGCCCGGAGCGCAGGCCGTCGTCGACGTCGTGGTTGTTGTAGGCCAGTTCGTCGGCGACGTTGGCCAGTTGCGCCTCCAGCGACGGCTGCTCGCCGCGCAGGAAGCGTTCGCCGATCGGGCCAAGCTGCTCGGCGTTGCGGCGCGAGCAGTGCTTGAGGATGCCTTCGCGTGTCTCGAACGTGAGGTTCAGCCCGTCGAACTCGGCGTACCGCTCCTCGAGCAGGTCGACCACCCGCAGCGACTGGAGGTTGTGCTCGAAGCCGCCGTGCTCGCGCATGCAGGCATTGAGCGCATCCTGTCCGGCATGGCCAAACGGCGTATGACCGAGGTCGTGGGCGAGCGAGATCGCCTCGGTCAGTGCCTCGTTCAGCCCCAGGTTGCGCGCGATCGAGCGCGCGATCTGCGCGACCTCGAGGCTGTGCGTCAGCCGCGTGCGGAACAGGTCACCCTCATGGTTGACGAAGACCTGGGTCTTGTATTCGAGGCGGCGGAATGCGGTCGAATGGATGATCCGGTCACGGTCGCGCTGGAATTCGTCGCGCCCTGCGGGCGGCGGTTCGGCGTGGACCCGTCCGCGCGAGCGTCCGCTCGATACAGCACAGGGCGCGAGCCCGGTGGCCGCGTGTGGCAGGTCGCCCGGCATCGGCGTGCTGTCCGTGTCAGCCACGGGTGGCGGATCCTGCGAGCGTCGCGGCGAGCGCCGCCGGGTCATAGTCGCCGGTGGTCACGGCATGGCCCAGCCCTTGCAGCAGTACCAGCCGGATCCGCCCGCCACGCACCTTCTTGTCGTGTCCCATCAGGTCGAGCCAGCGCGCGGCCGGCATCGCGGGCGCCTCGACCGGCAGCTGCGCCAGCGAGAACAGGCGCCTGACCCGCCCGACGTCGGACTCCGACAGCCAGCCCAGTCGCGCGGACATTTCAGCGGCCAGCACCGTGCCGGCCGCGACGGCTTCGCCATGCAGCCATTCGCCGTAACCGACGCCGGTCTCGATCGCATGTCCGAACGTGTGGCCCAGGTTCAGCGTTTCGCGCAGGCCGGCCTCGCGCTCGTCGGCCGCGACCACTTCTGCCTTGTGCTCGCAGGAGCGGCGTATCGCATGGGCAAGCGCGGCCGGGTCGCGCGCCAGCAGCTTCGGCAGGTTCGGCTCCAGCCAGTCGAGGAAGGCGGTGTCGCGGATCAGCCCGTACTTGATGACCTCCGCGAGCCCGGCCGACAACTCGCGGTCGGGAAGGGTGTCGAGCAGCGCGGTGTCGGCCAGCACGAGCCCGGGCTGGTGGAACGCGCCGATCATGTTCTTGCCCTGCGGGTGGTTGATCGCGGTCTTGCCACCGACCGACGAGTCGACCTGGGCCAGCAGCGTGGTCGGGATCTGCACGAACGGTACGCCGCGCTGCCAGGTCGCGGCCGCGAAGCCGGCCATGTCACCGATCACCCCACCACCGAGCGCGATTACCGGCGTGCGGCGATCGCAGCGGTGGGCGATGAGGTGGTCGAACACGGTATTGAGCACCTGCCAGTTCTTGTGCTGCTCACCGTCGGGCAGCACGATCGGCACGGCCTCGATGCCGGCCGCCACGAGTGCGGCGCTGACCGGCGCGAGATAGAGCGCACCGACCACCTCGCTGGTGACCAGCGCCGCGCGCCCGGGCTTGAGGTGGGATCCGATCAGCGCGCTGTCAGTGGACACGCCGCGGCCGATGACGATCGGGTAGCTGCGATCGGCAAGGGACACCTCGACGGTTTCGGCCGGCGCGGCAGCATCCTGCGCGGGCGCCGCTCGCTGGACGGGGCGGAGGGGGGCGGTGCTCATCGGGACTCCGTATCGGATGCTGTCAGGCTGCGGGTTTGCAGGCCGGTGGCCGTGTCGGCCTCCGCCCCCGCCTTCTGCCGGTCGGAGAGTTGCTCGGCCAGTCGCGTGACCATCGATTTCACGCTTTCGTGCGTACTTTCGATCGTCAGGTGGGCGGTTTCGGCGTAGAGGGGTTCGCGTGCGGCGAGCAGGTCGATGATGCGCTGCTGGGGGTCCGGGGTGGACAGCAGCGGCCGGCTGCGGTCGCGCCGGGTGCGATGCCAGATCTCGGATGCGGACGCCTTGAGGTAGACGACCAGACCGCGGTCATGGAGGCTGCGGCGGCTTTCCTCGGACAGCACGGCACCGCCGCCGGTTGCCAGTACGATATCGGGCAGCGTCGTGAGTTCATCGATCACCTGGCGTTCCCGTTGCCGGAACCCCGCTTCGCCTTCGATCTCGAAGATCACCGGGATGGACACCCCGCAGCGCGCCTCGATCTCCTGGTCGGAGTCGAT
>CAIQON010000349.1 GCA_903873475.1 uncultured bacterium | reverse complement strand
CTGGGTGACGTGGTTGAACTGCGTGCGGTTGAAGTCGAAACCGCCGACCAGCGCCCGGATCGCGCCATCGGCCGGGTCTACCGCGACCAGCGACGCCTCGACCTGCGGCAACTGGGTGATGTACCAGTTCGATTTCTCGTCGCGCTGCAGGCGAACCACGGCGCCTGGGCGCAGCCGCTGCTTGAGCGGCACCTGCTCGCCGATCGTGCGCTGCGCAAAGCGCAGGCCTTCGCCAGCCACGGTGACCCGGCCCAGCCCGCGGCGGTAGACGATAGCCGACTTGTCGTCGATCCGCAGCACGATTGCCGGGAAAAGACCTTCACTGTCTGGATCGTCCTGCAGCAGATCTTCGAGCTGTTCGTCGGTGTAGTTCGCCGGCAGATCGACGAAACGTTCCGGCCCGCGAAAGCCATGACGTCGATCGTAAGCGATAACACCACGACGGACAGCGGCATACGCTGAAAGTTGGTGCTCGCTGACAACCGTCGTGTATACCCGAAGCCCGCGCGTGTACGCTTCGTCCCGGAACCGCTCGTACATCACCTGACGGACCATTTCGGCCACGTAGTCGGCGTGCACGGTCGTCTCGGTGCCTTCGCGGCGCGGCGGCATCACATGTTTCTCGGCCCGCGCGAGTTGGGCAGCGTCGATATAGCCGAGTTCGTTCATCCGCCGCAGTACATACTGCTGGCGCAGCCTGGCACGCTGCGGGTTGACCACCGGATTGAAGCGCGACGGCGCCTTCGGCAGCCCGGCGAGCATCGCCATCTCGGCAACCTCAAGTTGGTCAAGCGGTTTGCCGAAATAGGTCTGCGCAGCGGTGGCGAAGCCGTAGGCGCGCTGGCCAAGGAATATCTGGTTGATGTAGAGCTCCAGAATCTGGTCCTTGGTCAGGCTCGCTTCGATCTTGAAGGCAAGCAGCGCCTCGTGAAACTTCCGCGTGAATGTCTTTTCCCGGGACAGGAAGAAGTTCCGGGCAACCTGCATCGTGATCGTGCTCGCGCCCTGGCGAGCACCGCCGCCGGTGAAGTTGGACACGGCCGCACGGATGACGCCGAGGTAATCCACCCCGCCATGCTCGTAGAAGCGGTCATCCTCGGCCGCGAGGATGGCCTTCTTCATCAGGTCGGGAACGGCATCGATCTTCACGAGCGCCCGTCGCTCCTCGCCGAATTCCCCGATAAGCTTGCCGTCAGCACTGTAGATGCGCAGCGGCACCTTCGGCCGGTAATCGGTCAGCACCTCGAGGGATGGGAGGTTCGGGAAGGCAACCGCAGCCGCGAATACCACCAGGAGCACGGCAAGACCGCCCCCTCCGGCGGCAACGAGGGCAGCAATCAGCGACCAGCGTTTGAGCATAGGCGATTATAGACAGATGTCGTGGTCCGGATCAGACACGCAAATGAGACAGTAAGCCGCCGAGGCATCGACTCCGGGCAGAAAAAACACTTTACAGTCCAAGTAGTTGTTGCTAGCCTTTAAACTCGTTTATGCAATGATGGCCTGAGCCTTCCATGTTCAAAGGAAAACTTGACTTCAAATTCGACGCGCTCGGCCGGCTGCTCCGGCCGTCGTCCCCGCCGCTGATCGGCGTGGACATCAGCTCGTCCGCGGTCAAGTTCGTCGAACTGGAAGATGCCGGGCGCGGCAAGTACCGCCTCGAACGGTATGTGATCGAACCCCTGTCCAAGGATGCAGTCGTAGACGGCAACATCCTGAACCTCGACCAGGTGTCCGATGCATTCAGGCGCGGCTGGAAGAAGCTGAACAGCCGGGTGCGCAATGTCGCCCTCGCCCTGCCCACTGCAGCCGTGATCACGAAGAAGATCGCCGTGCCCGCCGGCCAGCGCGAAGATGAACTCGAACTGCAGGTCGAGACCGAGGCCAACCAGTACATCCCGTTCGCCCTCGACGAGGTCAACCTCGACTTCCAGGTGCTCGGTCCGTCGCCGACCAACAAGGACGACGTCGAAGTCCTGATTGCCGCTTCGCGCAAGGAGAAGGTCGAAGACCGCGTCGCCGCTGCCGAGGCCGCAGGACTCAAGGCCGTCGTCATCGATATCGAGTCCCACGCGACGCAGGCCGCCTTCGAACTGCTTGCGCAAGGCATGCCGGACGGCGGCCACGACCAGACCATCGCGATCGTCGACGTCGGCACCAGCGTGATGAACGTGAACATCGTGCGCAACGGCGAGTCCGTGTACCTGCGCGAGCAGCCGTTCGGGGGCCAGCAACTCACCCAGGAGATCCAGCGCCACTTCGGCCTGACCGCGGAAGAAGCCGAGATAGCCAAGCGCACTGGCGGGCTGCCCGAGAACTACGAGGCAGAGGTACTCCAGCCGTTCATGGACAACCTGGCCCTCGAAGTGTCGCGGGTACTCCAGTTCTTCTTCACCTCCAGCCAGTACAGCAGCGTCGACAGGCTGCTGCTCGCCGGCGGTTGCGCGGCGATCCCGGACCTGGACGAGGCCGTGACCCGGCGAACACAGGTGCCGACTTTCGTGGCAAACCCCTTCGCCGGGATGGATGTGTCCTCGAAGATCCGGGCGCGGCAGTTGCAGGCCGACGCCCCCTCCCTGCTGGTTGCCTGCGGCCTCGCCTTGCGCCGCTTCGACCCCACCTGACGCAACACATGCACAGGCCCGGGGCCGAACCCCGGGGCCCGCGAGCCGGCCTGCTCGATCACAGCACTGCAGCCCCTGCCCTCCCCGAAAACGAAACCGCCGCCGACCGCCCAGATGATCCGCGTAAACCTGCTACCCCACCGCGAGATGAAACGCGCCGCGCAACGGCGCGCGTTCATCCTTGCCGCGGTCGCGATGATCGCGATCGGCGCGGTAACGGTCTTCCTCGTGCACGGTGTGCTGGCCTCCCGGATCGAAGCGCAGGCAGCACGCAACAAGTTCCTCGACGAGCAGATCGTGGCCGTCGACAAGCAGATCGCCGAGATCCGCCGCATCCGCGAGCAGACGCAACAGCTGCTCGCCCGCAAGCAGGTGGTCGAGACACTGCAGTCGAACCGCGAGGAGGTGGTGCGGCTGTTCGACCAGATCGCCCGCCAGTTGCCCGACGGCGTTTACCTGCGCAACATGAAGCAGACCGGAAACAAGGTGAACATCGTCGGCTACGCGCAGTCGAATGCCCGCGTGTCGACGCTGCTGCGAAATCTCGAATCCTCGCCGTGGCTCGACAATGCCACGCTGGTCGAGATCAAGGCGGCAACGGTCGCCGGCCAGGGCGGCCAGCAGGGCCAGCGCCTGAGTGAGTTTATCGTGAACGTCGACGTTGCGCGCCGCAATTCGGAAACCGGGGCGGCAGCCGTGCCAGGGACTGCGCCGGCGGCGCCAGGCGCCGCGGCGGCGAAGAAGTAACGTCCGCCCGAACCATGACCGCCACTCAACCGCACGCCCTCATCCTGCCATGACACTCAACGAACTCAGACGCCTGGATCCGAAGAACATCGGATCCTGGCCGATCGCGGTGCAGTTGGCGACTCTGCTCCTGCTGCTGTTACTGGTCGTCTTCCTCGGCTACT
>CAIQON010000348.1 GCA_903873475.1 uncultured bacterium | reverse complement strand
TATTCGCGAGCGCGCGACAAGGGACTGCGCGCGATCGACGCGGGCCGCTTGTTCGGCTTGCCGATCGCGGTGCTGACGGTGCGCCGCGGCGTATTCCTGCCGCGCTACATGTACGATTTCCTCGCGCTGCTGTCTCCGAATCTGGCGGCTCAAGACATCGATGGACTGCTGGGAGTGGAGGGCGCGCGAGGCCGTTAGTTGAGACTGATCTTCCCTTGTCGGAACACCTTCGACCACTTCTCGATCTCGGTTTGGATCAGTTGCCGGAACGCGTCGGGCGTGTTGCTGGTGGCTGTCGCACCAGCGGCCTGGAACGACTTGACCACCCGGTCCATCGCCACGGCCTTGGCCGTGCCGGCATTCAGGGTGCCAACGATCGAGGCGTCTGTGCCGGCGGGTGCGAGCAGGCCGTACCACTGTGTGACTTCATACCCCTGAATCACTTCGGAGATGGCTGGCACGTCTGGCACCGAAGCTGACCGGCGAGGTCCAGTGACTGCGACAAGGCGCAATCGCCCGTTTTCCCGGTGCGGCATGACCGTCGGCAGCGTGGAAAAGGACACCGAGACTTCTCCTCCCAGCAACGCGGCCATGACCGGGCCTCCACCCTTGTAGGGCACGTGGAGCATCCGGATGCCAGTCAGGCTGTTCATGAGTTCACCCGCCAGATGAGGACCGCCGGCAACTCCAGTGGATCCGAACGAAATCTGGTCTGGCCGCGGCCGGGCGAGCGCAATGAGATCCTTGACGGTCTTCACGGGTAGCGAGGGATGCACCGCGAGTCCGTATTCGGAAATGGCCACCAGGCTGATCGGTGCGAAATCCTTCAGCGCATCGTAGGGGACCTTGGCCCCGCTGGCCGGAAGAATGGCGTTCGGGCCGACGCTTCCCAGCAGAATGGTGTACCCGTCTGCAGGGGCGCGTGCTGCGGCGTCGGTGCCGATCTGGCCGCTCGCGCCCGCGCGGTTGTCGACGATGAACTGCTGGCCGAGTGTTTCCGACAGCGCCTGCGCGATCAGACGGGCGGCAGAGTCCGCACCGCCGCCCGGTGGGTAGGGCGTAATCAGCCGCACCGGCTTGGCGGGGAAACCCTGCGCGCAAACGCTGTTTACCATCAGGGCGCACAGCGCCGCGATAACTGCCTTCCTTGCACCTGAATGCATGACGCTCCTCCTTGGTGATCGCCGCCAGGCCTGGCGAAACGGGCCCCGTCCGCTCGCAACAGCGGCGGGGGGACTATTCAGACGGTCTGGTTCTGGCTGACATGAAACTTGTAATCGCTGGTCCGCACCCAGGACACCCGGGACTCGACGGGAACCGCGTTGTACGTATAGGCCATCCGGTCGATACGCAGCAGCGGAATGCCGGCTGTCGTGCCCAGCAGCACCGCCACGTCTACTGGGGCGCTTTCGGCCGTGAGATCTGCCGACACGGACACGACATTGACGTTGTAATTCTTCTGGTAGAGCGCATACAGCGCCACGCTTCCGTCGACGATTCCCGTCCGGTTGAGCCCGGGAAACAAGGCGGCGGGTACCGACACATCGCTTACCCCGATGCAGCGCTCCTCGACGGAGATCGTGGTGCGGATCCGGAATATGAAGGGAGTTCCGGGATAGCGCGTCAACTGCAGGGCTGCCTGCTCCTGTGGCGTTGCCCGCACGCGACGCAGCGACACCAAAGCACGGGAGGGAGTCAGCCGGGCGCCGTCGGTGCGCACGAGATTGAAGAACCGGTCGATCGTCCGCTCGCTCGAATGATCGGCGACGAAGGTGCCCTTGCCCTGACGCCGGGCGAGGATTCCTGCTGCCTCTAGTTCCCCGACCGCGGTGCGGATCGTCGCCACGCCCACGCCGTAGCGCTGTGCGAGTTCGCTTTCGACGGGCACCTTGTCACCGGCTCTCCACTCGCCGACGGACAGTGCGGCGACGAGCTTGTCCTTTACCTCTTTGTATAGCGGTGCGCGCGGCATTCCGGGAACTCGGAGTGATTCAAGGGGCGGGATCTACCTGAGTCTTTCGGCGCTCGGCCGCCTCAGTCGTTGCGATCCCAATCATGCGTATGATACGATTCATTCAAACGTAGCGTCAAACGAAAAGGGAGGCAGGAGGAGATGACAACCACCAAGGCACGCGTGCTCGAGGACGCCGGCGGGCGCAGGACCTCTTTTGACGAGATCGAGGTGGGTCAGTCACTGGGCGAAATGGACTGGGAGATCACCCCCGAGATGATTGACCTGCAGTGCACGCTCGATCAGGATTTCGACCCGCTGTATTTCATGGCCGAGGCGGCAGAGCGGATTGCCCCTCCCCAGATCAGCTATCGGCCGCCACGCTGGCTGTTCTCCCGCGCTTACAACGTTCGGGGATTGTTCGTGCGCTGGGAGATGGAAAGCCTCGGCCTTCTCCGCGCCGGCATGAAGTTGAAGGTGTCGGCGTCGATCGTTGACAAGTTCGTGAAGAAGGACCGCGAGTTTGTGGTCTATGAGGCGGAAGGCCGCGAAGCCTCCGGCGCGGTGCTGTTTCGCACCCGGCGCACCCATGTGCTGGACTTCGTCGAGCGTTCGGCGCCGCGCGAGGGCGCCGGCGTGGATTCGGGCATCAAGCCCGAGAGAATCTGATCCGCCGATCGCGGCGCAACGTTGACAGGAAGACGTCCATGGCAGTCATGACACGACAGGTACAGGCCGGCTACGTGTTGCCGGTGGTCTCGCGCAAGTTCCGGCTGGAGGACTTCAAGCGGGGTGAGGAACGCACCATTCATACGGATTACGAAGCGGCGGCCCAGGAAGGGTTGCCGGCACCGGTGGCAATCGGGCCGCAGGTGGCAGCGTTGTTGTTCCGGCAGTTGCGGCTCTGCTTCGGTGACGGCTGGCTTGTGGGCGGAAAGTGGGACTTCAGCTTTCGCAAGCCGGTTTTCGTGACGGACTTCTGTGCAGCCCGTGGCGTGGTGACCGGTGTGGCTGCCGAAGGCGATGCCGTTCGCATCAGCTGCGATGTGTGGATCGAGAACCAGAGGGGTGAGAAGGTCATCGCCGGGACCGCCAGCGGCCTGGTCAGGAATTGACGGGACACTCTAGATGAAAGTGCTGGAATGGACGCAAGGCGCCGCAGGCGCCTATGCGGGGCGCCTGCTGAGCGGCCTGGGCGTGGACACCGTCCGCATGGTCGATCCGAGCGCCCCGGCATCGGACAACCCCTGGTTCGGCGCGTTTCTGGACGCGGGCAAGGAGTGCGTGACGCTCGATCCGGGTAACCCGGCTGCGCGTGATGAACTGCGTGCCCTGGTAGCCACCTGTGGGCTGGTGCTGGTCGATGACGGTGTCATCGCGGGCGGGCAATCCATCCTGCACTGTGTGCGTGCGATGTCGACCACGGTACCGGTCGTATCGATCACCCCGTTCGGACTGGAAGGCCCGCTCGCCGGCGCCCGCGGGGGGGATCTGGAACTGTCGTGTCACTCCGGGCTGTCCTACCTGACGCCGCGGGATATCCCGCGGCTGGCAGACCGCGATCAGCCGCCGCTGAAGATGCCGGGCGTGCTGCCGTCGATCTACGCGGGTGCCGCCGCTGCCGCAGCCTGCGCCTGCGTGCTGCTGGACCCGGAAGTGTTCCGGTCGCGGACGCTCGATGTGGCCAGTCTGGAGACACTGGTTCCGACGTTGCGCCGAGAACTCGCGCTGTTCCAGTACGGATCGGTCGTCGCGTCGCGCTTCATGCGGGTCTGGCGCCTGGCGCCGTGGGGTATCAAGCCCTGTCGGGACGGCTTCGTCTTCGTGCAAGTGGTCGAGAAGCACCACTGGCTGGGGCTGGTGGACATGATGGGCACGCCGGCCTGGGCGGAAGACCCCCGCTATCTCGACCCCGACTATCGGTTCGAGCATCGGCAGCAGATCGAGCAGGCCATGCAGCCGTGGTTGTCGACCTGTACCAAGGCACGGTTTGCGTGGGAGTGCCAGAAGCGTGCGCTACCGTTTGCGCCGGTGAACACGGTAGCCGACGTCGTCCGTATCCCGCAGCTCTACCATCGGCGCTTCTGGGAGACGGCGGTGTCTGCCGCAATCGGCCCGTGCGCCATCCCCCGGTTGCCGTTCGTGATCGATGCGCCAGCCGCGCCCGGTCCGGTCGTGGCTGCCGCCTCTGGCCTCACGCGCGGGGCGGATCCTGCCCGGCCACTGGCCGGCATCCGCGTCGCCGACTTCGGTCACGTCTGGGCAGGGCCCTACTGCACACAGATCCTCGCTGATCTTGGTGCCGACGTGGTCAAGGTAGAAAGTGCCGAGCGGCTGGACATCCACCGACGCCAGGGACCCTACCCGGGCGGCACGCCGAGCATCGACTCGAGCGGGGTATGGAACTCGCAGAACCGGAACAAGTCGAGTATCACGCTGAACCTTCGCACCACGGAAGGCAGGGACCTTGCGCGGCGGTTCGCGGCCGGATGCGACGTTGTGGTGGAGAACTTTGCCCCAGGGGTTATGGAGAAGCTGGACCTCGACTATGACCGACTGTCCGCACTCAATCCCGCGCTGGTGATGCTTTCCCTGTCGGCCTTCGGGCAGGACGGCCCGCAGAAAGACAACGTCGGATATGGCCCGTCGCTGGATGCCTGGGCCGGGCTGGATTCATTGACGGCCTACGATGAATCGAACCCGGGCGCCCTCGGTGGCATCTTTCCCGACACGGGTTCCGCGCTGCATGGTGCGGTCGCTGTTCTGCACGGTCTGGTGGCCCGCAACGTCTCCGGGCGTGGTCGTCGCATCGATGTCTCGGAGCTCGAAGTGTCAACGCTTTTTCTGGCCGACGCACTTTGCGAGTATCTGGGCACCGGCGCCACCCGGACGAAGCCCGGCAATACGCTCCCGACGGCCTGTCCCTATGGGGTGTACCGCTGCAGCGGCGAGGACGACTGGGTGGGGCTGTCGGTCGTCGACGAAGCGGGCTGGTCACGGTTGTGCGCACTGATTGGACGCGCCCAATGGGCCATCGACCCTGCTCTGCAGGGGCCAGGGCCGCGGCGGATGCGTCAACCGGAAATCGATGCGGCAATCACGGCCTGGACACGCAGGTTCGATCCGAAGTCCTGCGCGGCGCAGTTGCAGGCTGCGGGCCTGCGTGCCGCGCCCGTCAATACAGTGCGTGACGTGCTTGAGGATCCGCACCTGCAGGCACGCGGTTATTTTCAGAACGTCACCCACCCGGTGGCCGGACCCTTGAAGCTGTACGGGTCGTTGTGGGCGGTCGTCGGCGAGGCGCGCGCGGCGATGCGTCCAGCGCCAGTGCTCGGCGATTCGACCGATCGCGTGCTCTCATTGGCGCTCGGACTATCCGCCACGGAGATCGCCGATCTCAGGGCGCGAAAGATCGTCCACTGAGCCTGGACTGAACACTCAACCGGCGCTGTGCGCCACGGAGCGAGCCGATATGACCGAGCAGTTTGCAGACATGGGCGATTGGGTAGGCAGGACCGAATCGAGGACGGACGTCATCACTGCCTGGCCGGTGGAGGCGCTCGCGGCCACACTCGACCGCAAGGATCCCGCACCCCGGACCGGGGACGCGCTGCCCGCAGGCTGGCACTGGATGTTCTTCTTGGAAGCCAGGCCGATGTCGGAACTGGGCAGCGACGGCCATCCGCAGCGCGGCGGGTTCCTGCCGCCGATCGCGCTGCCGCGGCGGATGTGGGCGGGCGGGCGCATCGAGTTCCGCATGCCGTTGCGGATCGGCGACGCCGTGCGCAAGCAGTCGACGATCCTCAAGGTCGAATCGAAATCAGGCAAGAGCGGCTCGCTCGTGTTCGTCACAGTCCAGCATGAGTACTTCACCGGGGATGCACTGGCCGTATCGGAGGAACAGGACATCGTCTATCGGGATGCAGCGAAGCCGGACGATCCGCAGCCCAAGCTGAGCCCTGCACCGACCGAAGCGGCCTGGCAGCGGCGGGTGGACGCGGATCCCGTGCTGCTGTTCCGCTATTCTGCATTGACGTTCAACGGGCATCGTATTCACTACGATCGGAACTACGCCACGGATGCCGAGCACTATCCCGGGCTGGTGGTCCACGGCCCGCTACAGAGCACCCTGCTGCTCGATCTGTGCCGACGCAATGAGTCCAGGCCTCTGAAGCGGTTCGAGTATCGCGCCAGTTCACCGCTGTATGCTGGAGAGACGCTCAGCGTGAATGGCGCGCCCGCCCCAGACGGCGGGCAGGTCGAGCTCTGGACCGCGAGCCAGAGCGGTGCGTATGCGATGCGCGGTACAGCGCACTTCTGATCGCCCGGAACTGCCGTGACGGTGTGCATGCGTAATCCGGCCCATGCCGGTACACGATTCCGGCTCATGCCGGTACGTGATTCCGGCCCATGCCGGTACGCGATTCCGGCTCATGCCGGTACGCGATTCCGGTCCATGCCGGTACATGAAGAGCGGGTAACCCGTACC
>CAIQON010000347.1 GCA_903873475.1 uncultured bacterium | reverse complement strand
GAACAGCTCGCGGCGCGTCTTCTTCCGCTTGCCCGCCTGCTCCGCATCGCTGAAACTCATCTGGCTCATCGGCTCGCCTCATCGCCCGCTGATGCTTCGATGAAATCACATTTCGGATGGCTTGTTCAGACCTTCCCTAGCGGCAGGCGTTGGATTCTGGATCGCATTCGCCACCATCCTCCGTTTCGAAGGAGCCTCCAGCGCATCCCGGGTCAACCAGGCCGTCTCTCGCTATTTATCCTGGGAGCGATTGCGCTCGCGTTGGGTACGGGCTCGGCGACGCTCGGCAGGACCAGGATGGGGAGGTGTCATCATCGAAGCGCCCGAGCCGATCTGGTTCGGGAATGTCGTCAAGTTCCACCTTGGCGTCGGCTGTGTCCTTGTTCTCCTTGGATTGTTGGAGGGCGGAAAAGCCAGGTAGGTCAGATCGCTATCCGCACACGCGCCTGAGCGGCGCCTCGACATCACCCGGCTGGCCGGGCCGGATGGACAGCGCAGCGCGAGGATGCCTAGAATGCGCGGGCAACCGGGTAGCCTCGGCAGCCTGTACCTTCACAGGGAGCACATCTAATGCAGGTCGTTCCGATCGAGACGCGGGAACTCACCACGAGTGCCACGCAGCTTCGCCAGGGCGTGATCAAGGCGTACCGGCTGATCGAGGGCGAACCCGGCCTCGGCAACTTCGCGCTGCGACTGGTCAACATCGCCGGCGACTTCCTGTCTCCGCGCCACCGGCACAACTTCGACCAGTTCCGGATGCAGCTCGAAGGCACCTACGACTACGGTCCGGACGGCAAGTTCACGCCGGGCTCGGTCGGCTACTTCCCGGAAGGCGTCTACTACGGCCCGCAGACCTCCAGCGGCGACACCTGGAACTTGCTGCTGCAGTTCGCGGGTGCGAGCCGCTCCGGCTACACCTCGGAAGCGGAGGGCAACCGCGCGGCCGACGAACTGAAGACGCGCGGTACGTTCGAGAAGGGCGTCTACACCACCTACCGTGACGATGGCAAGAAGGTGAACAAGGACGCCTACGAGGCGGTCTGGGAGCATGTGCACGGCCGCAAACTCGAGTATCCGCAGCCGCGCTACGAGAAGCCGGTGTTTCTTCGCGCGGACCGCTTCGACTGGCAGCCGGCACCAGGCCTTGCCGGTGTCGCGCACAAGCCGCTCGGCGCATTCACCGAATGCCAGGCCTCGGCCGCCCTGTACCGCGTCGACCCCGGCGCCTCACTGCCGCTGTCGGGCCGTGCGCTGTACTTCGTGCTGCGCGGCAGCGGTTCGGTCGGCGACAGCCCGGTCGCACGCCACACGTCCTGCTACCTGCTGGCCGGCGAGGCCGCTGCGCTCAAGGCGTCCGAGGAACTCGAACTGGTTCGGCTCGGGCTGCCGAAGATCGAAGACGCTTGATGCACGCCGGTCGCCGAGACGCGTTCTTCCGGCTCGCGCTGGCTGCAGGCAGCCTTGCTAGCCTACCAGTGCTCGCCCGCGCGCAGGCACCGGGCGGGGCGTTCCCCTCGCGGCCGATCCGCCTGGTGTCCTCGGGCGTGGCGGGCGGGCTGACCGACAGCGTCGCGCGCATCGCGGCGGAGCGGATGACGACCAGCCCGGGTATGCGCGGGCAGCCGGTGATCGTGGACAACCGACCGGGCGCCGGCGGCATCATCAGCATGATGGTGGTGGCGAAGAGCACACCGGACGGCTACTCGATCAAGATCGCGGACATCGGTTCCACGTCCATCATCCCTGCGCTGCATCGCAAGCCGCCATACATCACGCTACGCGACTTCGATCCGGTGACGCTGATCGGCACCACGCCGCTGTTCCTGGCGGTCAGCGCTTCGCTCGGCGTGTCTACCTTCGCCGAACTGGTAGCGCTGGCGAAGGCGAAGCCCGGCGCACTGTCCTATGGATCGTCCGGCGTGGGTAGCATCCACCACCTGGCCACCGAGACGATGAAGCAGCAACTGGGCGTCGACCTGGTGCATGTCGCCTACAAGGGCAGCAGCCAGTCGACGCCAGCGCTGCTCAACGGCGAGATCCAGGTGCTGTTCAGCACCATCGCACAGGTGGCGGGGCATGTCGCCGCGGGCAGGGTCCGGCTGGTCGCGGTGGCCAGCCCGGAGCGCTCGCACCAGGCACGCGCGGTACCGACGCTGGCCGAGCTCGGCTACAAGGAGCTCACGTTCGTGCCGTCGGTCGGCGCGCTGGCGCCGGCGGGCACGCCTGCGCCGATCGTGCGCACGCTCGCCGACGAGCTGCGCAAGGCGCTCACGCATCCGGATTCGCTGCAGCGCTACGAGCGGATCGGCATCGACGTGGTCGTATCGACGCCAGAGGCCTATGCCTCGACCCTGAAGGCGGACGTGGTTTCGTATGCGCGGGCTGTGAAGGCGTCGGGTGCCTCGGTCGATTGACATGACCCGCAGGATGGCGGTCGAAGGATCGCGATGACGCCCCCGCAAGGCCGATGAACATGCGCCGAACGCTCCTCCTCGCGGCATCCCATGCGGCCGTCGGTGCCGCGGGCTTCGCCGCTGGCATCTGCGCGCTGCCGATCATCATCGCGCCAGCAGCGCCCTCGGCGGAGGAAATCACTGCTGCAACCACCCAGGCCCTGCTCACCGGTCAGTTCAGGCGGGTCCTGAAGGACAGCGACCTGGGCTGCTGCGGGTTCCCTGGCTACCGACCTAAGCTTCTCGAGCCAATTCGAACTGTACCGGACTGACGTACCCGATGGTCGAGTGGCGACGCGTCGGGTTGTAGAAGCCCTCGATGTAGTCGAACACGTCTGATTTCGCCTCGTCGCGCAGGCGATACGCCTTTCGTGCCGTGCGTTCGGTCTTCAGACTGCTGAAGAAGCTTTCCATGGCCGAGTCGTCCCAGACATCTCCTGCGCGGCATCATGCTGTACACGATGCCTTGCTCGGCCAAGAACTGCTGGAAATGTTCACTCGTATAGTACGCGAGGCATGACTACCGGCGACTGATCAACAGCTACCGGATAGTGCAGTCGATGAGTTGGCGGGCGAACTGCTGAGACAGCGCAGCAACGGATAGCTTCTTCAAGACCCTGAAGCTCGAGCGCGTGCACCAACTCCGATAGGCCACGCGCGCAGCCGCCCGGCTCGATATCGCTGACTCGATCGAATGCTTCTACGATTACCGTCGCATTTACTGGTCGGTCGGACTTTGTACCCCGGTCGATGCCGAAGGCAGCCTCAGTGCTGCGTGATGTGCTGTACGTGGAACCCGTGCAAAGGCATACTGTCTCGCCATGTGGATACGTTGGGGGCAACCTTTAAATCACTCGCTCTTCTCATTCCTTCAAGCGCTTGGCTGTCACACCATGATCTAACGGCCGGAACGTTGTCGTTACGG
>CAIQON010000346.1 GCA_903873475.1 uncultured bacterium | reverse complement strand
GACCTGAAGTCGATCAGGTGGCTCGAAGGCTCGATCAACAGCCCGGGCATGCACGGCGTGCCCACCATCCACCCGCCCGGCTGGGACATCACGGTCAACCAGACCGGAAAGTCGCTGAGCCAGCTGATCGATGCCGGCGAGCTCGATGCGACCATCGGCACCCACCTGCCCGACTCGCGCAAGACCAACCCGGACGTGCAGCGCATCTTCCCGAACTTCCGCGAAGTCGAGCGCGATTACTACAGGAAGACCGGCATCTTCCCGGTGATGCACCTGATCGCGATCAAGCGCGAGGTGTACGAGAAGAACCCGTCGATCGCGAAGAGCCTGTACGACGCGTTCGAGAAGTCCAAGCGCGCGGCGCTGGTCCGGATGCGCAACTACTCCGCCCTGCGCTACATGATCCCCTGGCTGCCGGACGAGATCGACGAGATGGAGCGCGTGTTCGGCGAAGACCAATGGACCTACGGCGTCGAGGCCAACCGGTCGACCTTCGAGACCATGATGAAGTTCATGGTGCAGCAGGACATGCTGAAGAAGGCGCCGACGGTGGAGGAGTTGTTCGTGAAGGTGGATTGATCAGGCATGACACAGCGCAGCCGAGGGCAGTGCAAGGGCCTCGATCGCTGGTTCATCGCCGGAGCCAGCATCGCCGCGGCGTTCTATGTGCCAACCAGTCTGTCGAGATCCCGCAACTGCAAGGCCGAGTGAACCTGCAGGAGATCGTCAAGACACCGGCACGCGTTGCGGCCGTTGCACTGCCCCGACTCGATCAGGGCCAGTCCCAGGGATCCACGACAGGCACCTGAAGGTCCGCGAAGTGCCGCACGTTTCGGGTTGCAAGCGTCGCCCGCCTGGAAACAGCGATTCCCGCGATCTGCGTATCGCGCATGTCTACAGGCTTGCCGGCGCGCTGTCGGTAGGCTGCCAAGGCGGCTGCCGCGGCAGCCGCCCCGCGATCGAAGTCCAGCACGCGATCGTCGAGGTCCACCGCAACGATCTGCTCGAAAGCCGCCTCGAGCAACTGCCGCCGCCGTCCGCCAGGAAGGAGCGCCAGGCCAAGACGCGATTCGAACACCGTGATGCTCGTGATCCAGATCGATTCCGTGGGCTGCCGATCAAGCCACGCCACGACGGCTACGTCCGGCCTGCTGTTCATCAGCGTCGACAGCACGTTGGTGTCGAGGATGATCATCCGTCGAACTGGGCCAAGCGCGGGTGCTGGCCGCGCAGTTCAGGCGATTCGGTCGTGATGCCGATCTTTGCAAAGCGCGCCGCGATCCGGGACCCCAGCTTCGTGACTGGCGGATTGTCTCCGCTGACCGCGTTACGGAGGATCTGGCGGATCTCTTCCTCCATGCTTCGCTTGTGCAGCGCGGCTCGGCGCTTGAGACGTACCTTGACGTCCTCTTCCAGGTCGCGAACGATGAATTGCGCCATCTCCAGACCTCAAATACTTTGGGATGCTATCATGATAGCACTGCGTCCACTGCCCGATCCACAACGGTCAGACGCGGCAGTGTCGCTCCATGTGAAGGCGCATGCGAGGCCCAAATAAGGGTGCTGGAGCTGAAACTGCGCTTGCTGCCGTGACGACGATCAAGAGCAGGACTTTCCTGACCACCTGCGCGATCAGTCGGTAGCGCAGCCGCCCTGCCTCACGGCCCCTCCGCCGGCGTCACCTCCGCCCCCACCCGCTCCACGATCAACTTGTAGTGCTCCGGCCGCCGGTGCGCGGCGAAGTTGAACATCGTCTTCTTCAGGTCGTTGGCGAGGTCGATATCGGCGTTGAAGCAGACCACCTCGTCCTCCTCGCTGACCGACCTGGCGACGATCTCGCCGGTCGGGGCGACGATCAGCGAATGGCCGAACATGCGGTTGCCGTCCTCGAAGCCGCACTTGGCGGTCTCGACCAGCCAGGTAGCGTTCTGGAAGGCCATCGACTGCGCCATGATCAGGTGGTGGTGCACGCGCAGCGCCGGCGGCTCGGGGTAGTGCAGGTTCTCGCTTGGCGTGTTGAAGCCGAGCGAGACGATCTCCGCCCCCTGCAGCGCGAGCACGCGAAACGCTTCCGGCCAGCGCCGGTCGTTGCAGATCAGCATGCCGGCGATCATGTCCATGAACTTCCAGACGCGGAAGCCGAGGTTGCCGACCTCGAAGTACTTCTTCTCCAGGTGCTGGAACGCCGCCTCGGGCTTGTGCTCGGCATGGCCGGGCAGGTGGATCTTGCGGTACTTGCCGGCGATGCGGCCATCCGGTCCGACCAGGATCGCGGTGTTGTAGCGATGCACGACGCCGTCTTCGACGATGCGCTCGGCATAGCCGAGGTAGAAGCCGATGCCGAGCTTCTTCGCCTCGTCGAACAGCGGTTGCGTCTCGGGCGAAGGCATCGTGAACTCGTAGAAACGGCGGTCGACCTCGTCCTGGTCTTCGAACCAGTAGCGCGGGAAGAAGGTGCTGAACGCGAGTTCCGGGAACACGACATAGCGCGCACCCATCGCATGCGCATCGCGCAGCAGCTTGACCAGCCGCGCGGTGGCGGTGGTGCGGGTGTCGGCCAGGTGGAGCGGCCCGAGCTGGGCCGCCGCGATCTTCAGGTGTCGAGCCATGTCTGTCCCCGGGGTTCGATGATGGTTGGTTCGATGCTTACCACCTCTGCGGTGCCGACGATCAAGGCCGCTCGAGCACCGGCGACCTGCGGCTGAACAACCGCCGTCCGCGCTTGAAGCCGGCCAGCGGCAGCGCCGCCTTCGCGACCACGTCGCCCGGCGTGTCCTCGCCCCAGACCACGAGATCGGCGTCGTTGCCGACCGCGATGCCATACCGCGGCAAGCGCAACGCCCGCGCCGCGCGGTCGGTGATCATCTCGAAGCAGGTCGCGAGGTCCTGCGGCCCGTAGCGCTGCACGACGTTCGCATACAGGTTCACGATGCGAGTCAGTGAACAGTCGCCCAGCGGCGTGAACGGGTTCAACACGTTGTTGGTGGAGATCGTGCAGTTGGCGCCCTGCTCGATCAGCGTGTTGGCGTCGGTCACGCCCCGGATCACGCTGTGTTCCATGTGCCGGCCGGCGTTGAACAGATCGGTGGCCGGCAGCACGGCCAGCGATACGCCTGCCTCCCCCAGCCGCTTGCCGATCGCCTTCTGCCTGGCCACGGGCATGCACGAGTACTTCGACCCGTGCCCGAACGCCACCCTGCCCTGCCAGCCGATGGCCTCGGTGAGGTCGCACACCTGTGGATAGTCGAGGCTGCCGGTCTCGTAGCCGCCGTCGAGGTGGAAGTCGACGTCGATGTCGTACTGCTTCGCCAGCTCGAACACCCGGCGCACCTGTCCGGGACCATCCGTGTCGTAGCGGATGCCACCCCCGACCACCGGCGCGCCGCGATCGAGGCAGGACACGAGGTTCTCGTCCGCGCCCGCCACGCCGGTCCAGCCCTCCTGCAGGAACACGCAGGACTGGATGTCGATCGCCCACGCGTAATCCTTCTTCAGCTGCTCGATCGCCTCGAAGCCGAGCAGGCCGACGTTAGGGTCGACCTCGACCTGGGTGCGCATGTGGGTCACGCCATGCAGCAGGCTCTGCTCGAGCGTGCGGCGCGCGCGGTCGTAGATGTCTTCCGCGGTGAACGTGTGCTTGATCGACGCGGTGCGCTCCATGTGGTCGCGCTTCATCCGGTCGGGCTGCATCGGCACGCGGTCGACGATCAGGGCCTTGTCGAGGTGGAAGTGGCTCTCGACCAGGCCAGGTGACACCAGGTGACCACCGGCATCGTGCACTGGCCCCTCGGCCTGGAGCTTCGGCTGGACGGCGACGATCCGGCCGCCGTCCACGCCGATGTCCACCAGCGGATCACCCGGCCCGGCGGCGGTGAGCCTCGCGTTCCGGATGATCAGGTCCACGGTGTGTGCGCCCTAGATCTTGAACAGGTCGAGCACCGACGGGCAGAACAGCTCTTCCGGCGCGACCTTGCGTGCCGACAGGCCCTGCTCGAAGTGGTAGCGCGTGAAGGTCTCGAGCACATGGTGGTTCGGCTCCAGG
>CAIQON010000345.1 GCA_903873475.1 uncultured bacterium | reverse complement strand
TGGATCACCGGCACCCCGTTGGCACGGGCGGCGGCGATCAGGCCGACCATGCGATCGACCGCCTCCCAGCCTTCCAGGCCGCAGCTCATCGGCCAGTCCCTGATCGACTCCAGGATCGGCTTGCGCTCATGGCCCAGTGCAGCATGGAACACGTCGACCACCAGCAACACCGGGCGCTCGCCGAAGCCGTCGTTTGCCTTCTTGCCCCATACCGCCAGATGCTGCTTGTCCTGTTCCGTCAGGAACGCGTCCCACCCTGCCATTCCCCTCACCCCCAGTGAAAAATGGCGATCATCGTACCGCCGCCCGCTGCCGCCGGCTCTCGAACAGGCAGATGCCGGTCGCCACCGACACGTTGACGCTCTCGACCACGCCGAACATCGGGATACGCACCAGTTCGTCGCAGCGCTCGCGGGTCAGCCGGCGCAGGCCTTCGCCCTCCGCGCCCATGACCCAGGCGAGTGGCCCGGCCAACTTGGCGCCGAACAGGTCGCCCTTGCCCGCCTCGTCGGCGCCGATGCACCAGATGCCACGCGCCTTCAATGCGTCGATCGAGCGGGCCAGGTTGGTCACGGTCACGTACTGCACCGTCTCTGCCGCTCCGGAGGCGACCTTTTCCACCGTAGCGGTGATGCCCACCGCGCGGTCCTTGGGCGCGATCACCGCATCGACGCCCATCGCATCGGCCACGCGCAGGATGGCGCCGAGGTTATGCGGATCCTGAACGCCGTCGAGCACGATCAGCAGCGGGTTCTCCGGCAGGTCTTCGACGAGGTCGTCGAAGTGCACGCTGCGCCGGCTGTCGCCATCGATCCGCGCAACCACGCCCTGGTGCCGGCCCGAGGCGCCGGCCAGCGCATCGAGGCGGTCCGCATCGACCGCCATCGCACGCACGGACTTCCCTGCCGCCAGTGCCAGCAGGTCGCGGGTGCGGCCATCGGCGCGCTTCGCATCGACATAGAGCTCTCGGATCGACTGCGGCGCGGCGCGCAACCGGGCGGTGACCGCATGCAACCCGAACAGCGTTCGCAGCGGCGCGCTCATCGCCGCTTCTTCCCACCCTTAGGCGTGGCACCGGACGGCGACGCAGCAGCGGCCCTGCCCTCCTTCACGTCCTTGCCCGCCCGCGCGCCGCTCGCGGCGAGCGGGCCCTTCAGCTGGGTACCGGGTGCGAGCACGAAGTCGATCTTGGTGGTGGACAGGTCGACCCGCACCACCTGGACGCCGATGCGGTCACCGATCCGGTAGCGCTGTCCGGTGCGCTCGCCCAGCAGCTGGTGGCGGATCGCATCGAAGTGGAAGTAATCGGTGCCCAGCTCCGAGATGTGCACCAGCCCGTCGACATGCAGGTCATCCAGCGTGACGAACGCGCCGAACGAGGTGACGCCGCTGATCGTCCCGCTGAAGCTCTCTCCGACGCGGTCGAGCATGTAGAAGCACTTGAGCCAGGCCTCGACCTCGCGCGACGCGTCGTCTGCGCGGCGCTCGACCTGAGAGCAGTGCTGGCCGAGCTGTGTCCAGTCCATGCCAGTCGGCTTGTAGGTCTTCTTCTGCAGCACCGCCTTGATGGCGCGATGCACCGATAGGTCGGGGTAGCGCCGGATCGGCGAGGTGAAATGCCCATACCCGTCGTAGGCCAGGCCGAAGTGGCCGATGTTGTCCGGGCTGTACACCGCCTGCGCCAGCGAACGCAGCATCACCGTCTGCAGCAGCAGCCGGTCCGGGCGGTCGCGGATCTGCTCGAGCACCTTCGCATAGTCGCGCGCATGCGGCGAGTCGCCGCCACCGATCGACAGGCCGAAGCCGCGCAGGAACTCGCGCAGAGACTCGAGGCGGTCTTTCTTCGGGCCGGCATGGATGCGGTAGAGCATCGGATGGCTGTGGCTCGCCAGGAACTGCGAGGCGCAGACGTTGGCCGCCAGCATGCATTCTTCGATCAGCCGATGCGCGTCGTTGCGCTCGACCGGCACGATCCGTCGGATCTTGCCGTTGTCGTCGAACTCCATCTTCGTCTCGGACGATTCGAAGTCGATTGCCCCGCGCTGTGCACGCGCCTTGAGCAGCACCCGGAACACCGCCTCCAGCGCCTTCAGGTGCAGCACCAGGTCGCGGTAGTTCTTCGCGTGCGCCATCGGGCTGCCGCCGAGGATCTCGGCCACCTCGGTGTACGTGAGGCGCGCCTTCGAGTTCATCACCGCGTTGTAGAACTGGAAGGCGAGCAGGCTGCCGTCGGCGCCGACGTCCACCTCGCACACCATGCACAGCCGGTCGACGTTCGGGTTCAGCGAGCACAATCCGTTGGACAGTGCCTCGGGCAGCATCGGGATCACCCGCCGCGGGAAGTACACGGAAGTGCCGCGCGCGAGCGCCTCGGTGTCGAGCGCATCGCCCGGCTTCACGTAATGGCCGACGTCCGCGATCGCGACGAACAGCTTGTACGCGGCATCCGGCACCGCCTTGCGGCCGCTCAGGCCGCTGCCGGGCACCGCTGGCGCCTGGCCGTAGCCCGTCGCGTCCTTCACCATGTCGCTGACCGTCTGCGCGATCGAGCGTCGTGCACGCTTCGCAGCCGGCTTGCCCGGATCTGCCCGCAGCACCGGTTCGCAGTACACCGCATCGTCGAAGTCGCGTGCGGTCTCGCCGTCGATGGTCACCAGCGGCAGTTCGCGCAGGTCGATACGGCCGCGCAGGTCGATCTTGCGCGGGACTTCCGGAAACTTCGCCGCGAGTTTCTCGACCTCGGCGCTGAACACGTGCGGCAGGTCGTGCTTGCGCAGCGCGATCTCGATCTCCATGCCGGGATCGGCATAGTTTCCGAGCACCTCGACGATGCGTGCGATCGGCTGGCTGTGGCGCGAGGGCTGCTCGATGATCTCGACCACCACCACCTGGCCGGCCTTCGCCGGGAACGAATCGTCAGGCGAGACCAGGATGTCCTGGCTCACCCGGCGGTCTTCCGCGACCACGAAGCGCACGCCGTGCTCGACCTCGAGCCGCCCGACCACGCGCTGGTTGGCGCGTTCGAGCACCTCGACCACCACCGCCTCGCGCTTGCCGCGCCGCGGCGCCGCGACCTCGCGGCCGAGCACGCGGTCGCCGTGCAGCACCTTCTGCATCTCGGCCGGGCCGAGGAACAGGTCGCCGGTGGCGTCATCCGGCACCAGGAAGCCGAAACCGTCGGGATGCCCCTGCACGCGGCCGCGGATCAGGTCCATCTTCGACGGCAGCCCGAGGGCGCCGCGGCGGTTGACGATCACCTCGCCTTCGCGCTCCATCGCCGCCAGACGGCGCGAGAAGCCTTCGGCAGACTCAGGAGCCACGTCGAGTATTTCGGACAGCCGTTCCGGCTCCATCGGCACGCCTGCTTCGCGCAGGGCTTCGAGGATCTTTTCCCGCTCGGGAACGATGGTCGTGAAGACCGGTTTATTCGACGTCCGGAGTCCGGAACGACGACGATATTGAGAGTTCAATTGACAAAGCCTGCGTGGTTGAATACATTTCTCGACCGACATGCCGAGATGGCGGAATTGGTAGACGCACCAGGTTCAGGTCCTGGCGGTGGCAACACTGTGGAGGTTCGAGTCCTCTTCTCGGCACCATCGTTTCCCGGAGTGAATTTTTCCGGGATCCGTAGGCAGGTCCAGCCAGGGTTTCCCTGGTGGGCGGCGGCAGCGGCTGGTCAGGCATGGACCTGTCCGGCGCCAGTGCAATGAAGATCCGGCCGTCAGGGTAACACCTGCAGGCCGGTTTTCCGCTGCGCCGGCGCTTTTGCCCCGGCGCAGCATCGGGCTGCGTCGATCAACGGGCCGGGATCACCGGCAGCATCAGCCAGGGCGCGTCGTCGGCCGGAAAATGCAGCGTATTGGCGCCGCCGAACACATCCATCGGCCGGTCGACCGGATCATCATGGGTGAACGGCCCCACTCCCTTCATCGGGTACGCGGCATTCGCGACGCCGAAGTCGGTGCCATCGAACGCGTAGTCGTGGCCGCGCACGGTCAATCCGAACCGGTAGCCGACCGGAACGACGATGCAGGTGGGCCAGATCTCGACATCCAGCGGCACTGGCACCCCGGGCTGCAGCGGCCATGCCTCATCGTGTGGATGCCATGGGCGCGACGGCGTGCTCAGCGCCGGATCGACCTTGCGCTGCGACGCGCGCAGCCAGCCAAGGCCGACCGGCGTGCGCGGATCGTTCGATCCGATGAAGGTGACCTCGCGCCCCGCCGGGTCGAATACCCTGAGCACGAGGAATACGTCGGCATCGCGGGTCTTCGACGACAGCCACAGACGGGCGGCGACCTGGCCGGTGATCTCCAGCGGCTCGGTCATCGCCGGAGAAAGGAAGGTGAGGCCGTCGCCCATCGCCTCGTAGTCGAGCCTGCCGCCCCGCGCCGGCACGTCGGTCGACAAGCCCATGCCCTGCGGATCGAGGTAGTACCGTGTGTACTGCGTGCGCGCCAGCGGCCATTCGTCCTCGCCGCGCAGCACGAACCGCTCGCCCGGGTGGCGTACGTTGAGCGAAACCTTCGGCTGCTTCGCCCAGCCGGTATCCTCGCCCTTCAGGAAGTGGCCAAGGAAGCGCTTCTGCAGCGCGATGCCGTAGTTGCTGTAGAAGTGGGTGAAATGGGTATCGCCATGAACCTCGAGCCATTTCTGCGGCGAAGCGGCACGCACGAACCCCTCGAAGTTGCCGCGGGTGTGCAGGCCCATGCCGCCCCAGTTGCCGCAGGAGAGCATCGGCGTCTCCATCTTCTCGAACTCGGGCATGCGGGCGCGGTAGTAGTCGTCGATGAGCGTCCGGTTGCGTGCCTCGCCACCGAGGTCGACGCGGTTGGCCGAGAGTTCGGCATCCGACAGCGTGACCGGCCCGGCGACGGATTCGCCGGTCACCGCGCTCTTGGCGCCGCGCTCACCCACACCGTACTGTACCGAGGTGACCTGCCGCCGGTACCAGGAGTCCAGGAAATCGCACAGGATGCCGCCGTGGCGGCTCAGCTCGCGATAGTAGTCGGATGACCCTTCCCACACGCACAGCGCGGCCAGGTGCTTCGGTCGCAGCCCGGCGACCTGCCACTGGTTCATGGCGTAGTACGAGATGCCGTTCACGCCGACCTTGCCGCTGCTCCAGTCCTGCGCGCCGGCCCATTCGATGCAGGCGGCGAGGTCGACTGCCTCGCGTGCCGACCAGCAGTCGATCACGCCGGGCGAGCAGCCGGCACCGCGCGAATCGACGCGCACGCAGGCATAGCCGTCGGGCACCCATTTCTCGGGGTCGACCAGTTCCCAGGTCTGGTACTTGTTGCTCGACCCATCGAGCACCTCGGGCGCCGACTTCACCAGCCGTGCCCAGTTCGCCGGATAGCCTTCCTTGAACTCGAGCCCCTTCGCATACGGGCCGCTGCTCAGGATCACCGGATGCCGTCCCGCGCCGAGCGGGCGGAACACGTCGGCGCGCAGCACCACGCCATCGTCCATCGTGATCGGCACGTTCCACTCGACCTGCATGCCGTCGCGCACTTCCGACTTCATCTGTTCCATTGCATCCAATCCTCGTCAGATCCCGAATACCCGCTGGGCGTTGCCGCCGCGGGGCTTGTCGCGCAGCGTGGCGGGCAGCGCATCGCATGGGCGTCGCGAGCGGTGAACGCACAGGCAGGCACGGCCTCGTCGCCATCGATTCGGGATGCGGGCGCTTGTGCACGCAGGGGATTTCATTTCTACTCCCGAGGTATACCCGACCATCATCTTCCCGGCTTTGCAGACACGCGATGAGTCTACCCGAACCCACCCGCTTCACCGTCAACGGCACCGAGCATTCGGTGGCCGCCGAGCCCGACACTGCGCTGCTCTACGTGCTGCGCAACGACCTCGACCTGAAGGGGGCGAAGTTCGGCTGCGGACTGGGGCAGTGCGGCGCCTGCACCGTACTGCTCGACGGCCATGCGGTCAACGCCTGCGACACGCCGTTGTGGGCGGCGGCCGGCAAGCAGGTGACGACGGTCGAGGGGCTGGCCGCCGGCGGCACCCTGTCCCGGTTGCAGCAGGCCTTCCTCGATGAACAGGCAGTGCAGTGCGGCTACTGCATCTCCGGCATGCTGATGTCGGCCACCGCCCTGCTTGAGCGCACGCCCGACCCCACGCTCGACGAGATCAAGGAAGCGATGGACCGCAACCTGTGCCGCTGCGGCACCCAGGCGCGAATCCTCCGTGCCATCCAGCGCGCCGCCAGCACCAGCACCGGCTCAGGAACCTCTGCATGAGCGCCCCGCTGAAGGTGCCACCGATGCTGTCGGCGAACCCGCGGCTCGACCGCTGGGTGAAGTTCAACGACGACCACACCGCCACGGTGTTCACTGGCAGGGTCGAACTCGGCCAGGGCATCATCACCGCGATGAAGCAGATCGCGGCCGAGGAACTCGACCTGTCGTTCGAGCAGGTGCACATCGTCGACGCGGACACCCGCCTCACTCCCGACGAAGGCCACACGTCGGGCAGCCGATCGATCTCCGAAGGCGGCAGCGCAATGCGCTCGGTCTGTGCCGAGGTGCGCGCCGTGCTGCTCGCCGAGGCCGCGCGCCGGCTGGATATCCCTGCCGACCGGCTGGTCGTCGAGGAAGGCCGGATCACCGGTGCCGACCGCATCCGCGAGACCAGCTACTGGGAACTGCCGCACGCCGAACTGCTCGACCGGGCAGCGACCGGGCAGGTGCCGCCGAAGCCGGTGGCACGCTACACCGTGGTCGGCCGCAGCGAACGCCGGCTCGACATTCCCGACAAGCTCACCGGCCGGCCGCGCTTCGTCGCCGACATGAAACTGCCCGGCATGCTGCATGGGCGGGTCGCCCGTCCGCCCTCGTTCGGCGCGAAGCTGGAGTCGATCGACGAGGCCGCGATCCGGGCCATGCCCGGCGTGGTTGCGTTCGTGCGCGACGGCGACTTCCTCGGCGTCGTGGCCGAGCGCGAAGAACAGGCAGTGAAGGCACGCAAGGCGATGATCGCCGGCTCGCGCTGGACCGAGCCCGGCATACCGACCGATGCGTCGGACATCTACCGCTTCATCGAGACGCGCGACACCACCGACACGGTGATCGTCGAGCGCCGCGACGAGGCAGCGCTCGCCCGCTCGGCGAAGACCTTCGAGTCGCGCTACTCCAAGCCCTACATCGCCCATGCCTCGCTCGGCCCTTCCGCGGCGCTGGCCACCTTCGACGCCGGCGGCATCGAGGTCTGGACGCACAGCCAGGGCGTGTTCCCCCTGCAGCGCGAACTGGCCGAGGTGTTCGACCTGCCGGTCGAATCGGTGGTCGCGCACCACGTGGACGGTCCCGGCTGCTACGGCCACAACGGTGCCGACGATGCGGCGCTGGACGCGGTGCTGCTCGCCCGCGCAGTGCCGGGGCGGCCGGTGATGCTGCAGTGGATGCGAGACGACGAGTTCGCCTGGGAGCCGCTCGGCCCGGCGATGGTGGTGAAGACCCGCGCCGCGGTCGATGCAGCGGGCAACATCGTCGACTGGTCGCTCGACCTGTGGAGCAACGGCCACACCCAACGGCCGGGCGTGGTGATCACCACCGAGCCGAGCGTGTCGCTGCTCGCCGCCTGGCACCTCGAGAAACCGGTGCCACGCATCCCGCAGGGCGACCCGGCGATGTCGGGCGGTGGCGGCATGGCGCGCAATGCCGAGGTGATCTACGCGCTGCCCAACCAGAAGGTGGTCGCGCACCGGGTCGAGGAACTGCCGCTGCGTGCCTCCACGCTGCGTGCGCTCGGTGCCTATGCAAACGTGTTCGCCGGCGAGTCGTTCATCGACGAACTGGCCGAGGCCTGCGGCGCCGACCCGGTCGAGTACCGGCTACGCCACATGCAGAACCCGCGCGCCAGGGCGGTGATCGAGCTGGCTGCGCAGAAGGCTGGCTGGGTGCCGAACGAGAAGAGCGACGGCACCAGGGGCCGCGGCATCGCCTTCGCCCAGTACAAGAACGGCTACGGCTACATCGCGATCGTCGCAGAGATAGTGCTCGAACCCGAGTTCAGGGTCACGCGCATGGTCGCGGCGGTCGACGTCGGTCTGGCGATCAACCCTGACGGGATCCTGAACCAGACCGAGGGCGGCATCCTGCAGGCGCTGAGCTGGACGCTGAAGGAACAGGTGCAGTTCGACCGCGAGCGCATCCTGTCGCGCGACTGGGAGACCTATCCGGTGCTGACATTCTCCGAAGTGCCGCAGGTCGAGGTGCACCTGATCGACCGGCGCGACGAGGAACCACTCGGTGCCGGCGAGACGCCGACCGGCCCGACCGCCGCGGCAGTGGCCAACGCACTGGCCCATGCGCTCGGCGTGCGCGTGCGCGACCTGCCGCTGACCCGTGACCGCATCATCGCAGCACTGGGATGAACATGACCCGCCGCACCGCTCCACCCTCCCCGTCCTCCGTGGCGTCCCTGGCAGCCAGGCTTGCCGCCGGCTCGATGGCGATGCTGCCGATGGTCGCGATGCCTCTGCCCGCCTTCGCGCAGGCCTATCCGTCCAAGCCGGTGCGGCTGATCGTGCCGTTCCCGGCCGGCGGCGTGCTCGACCGCCTCAGCCGTTCGATCGCCCCGCGCGCCGCCGAGACTTTCGGCCAGCCGGTGCTGGTAGAGAACCGGCCGGGCGCGAGCACCATCCTGGGCACCGAGGCGGTGGCGCGCGCGCCGGCCGACGGCCACACGCTGCTGATGATGGCGGCCACCTTCGTGATCACGCCACTGCTGCGCCAGAAGCTGCCGTTCGACACCCAGCGCGACTTCCAGCCGGTGTCGCTGATCGCCAACACGCCGAACGTGCTGGTCGCCAACCCGGCGCTGCCGGCGCGGACGGTGAAGGAACTCATCGCGCTGGCGAGGAAGCAGCCGGGCGTGCTGACCTATGGGTCGATCGGCCAGGGCACCCCACAGCACCTGTCGGGCGAGATGCTCAAGGTGAATGCCGGTATCGACATGGTGCACGTGCCCTACCAGGGCGGCGCCCCGGCCGCGCAGGCGCTGCTCGGCGGCCATGTCGGGCTGATGTTCGTCAACCTCGCCGAAGTGCAGAGCTTTATCGACGCCGGGCGCATGCGCCTGCTCGCGGTGGCCACCGCGAACCGGGTGCCTTCGCTGAAGGACGTGCCGACGATGACCGAGGCGGGCGTGCCGGGCTTCGACTCCACATCCTGGTTCGGCATGGCAGCGGTGACCGGCGTGCCGCGCGACATCGTGAACCGCTGGCAGGCCGAGATCGCCCGCGTCGTGAAGCTGCCCGAAGTGCGCGAGACGCTGACCGCGACCGGCCTCACCGCGCTGGCGACCACGCCGGAGCAGTTCGGCGCGTTCCTGAAGGAAGAGACCGCCCGCTATGCACGGGTTATCCGCGAGGCCAAGGTCACGGTGGAGTAGCGGGTGATGACGGCAAACGAGGCAGCCCCCGCGGCAGGCGCGATGCATCCGGCGATCGACATCCACTCGCACATGCTGTGCGACGAATGGCTCGAGCTGATCCGCGCCCACGGTGCGCCGAAGTTCAGCGTGGCCCAGACCGCCGACGGGCGCACCTGGATCCACCTCGACGGCGTGCGATTCATGTTCCCGCAGCCGGAGATGTTCGACTACGGCCAGCGGCTGCAGGCAATGGACGCGGCCGGCGTCGACATGGCCGTGCTGTCGCTCACCGGCCCGAACGTCTACTGGGGCGGCGAGGCGGTCAGCACGCGCGCAGCGCGCGTGATGAACGACAGCTTCGCCGCCGCGCAGGCCGCGCACCCCGACCGCTTCCGCTGGCTGGCCTCCCTGCCCTTCCAGTATCCGGGAAGCGCGGTGGAAGAACTCGCCCGCGCGGTCGATGCCGGCGCCGCCGGCGTGATGGTGCTCACGAACATCGGCGGCCTGCCGCCGACCGACCCGCTGTTCGAGCCGGTGTTCGCCGAGATCGACCGGCGCCGCCTTCCGGTATTCATGCATCCGACCGTATGCAGCTGTGCAGGCATGGAGGTGTTCCAGCTCACCGCCTCGGTTGGCTATCCGTTCGAGACGGCACTGGTGGTGTCGCGCATGATGATGGACGGCTTCTTCGACCGTCATCCGTCGCTCGACCTCATCCTCGCGCATGGCGGTGGCGCCCTGGGCGCGCTGATGCCGCGCATCGACCGTTGCCACGACGCCTATGCGGATGCGCGCAGCAAGGTTGCCGCAAAACCCGGCAGCTACCTGCACCGGCTGCGGGTCGATTCGGTGCTCTACTCGGACCGTGCACTGGCCGATGCGATCGAGACCTTCGGCGAGCGCAACGTGCTGTTCGGCAGCGACTTCCCGCATGCGATCGCCGATCTGGCCGGAACGCTGGCGCGCATAGGGCGGCTGCCGCCGGCGGTGCGCGATCGGGTGCGGGGGGCCAATGCCGCCGAGCTGTTCGGCATCGACGCTGGCGGCCCGATGGCCCGCGGCGCTAGACTCCGCTGATGCGCTGCCACCCGCATCTACCCGGGCGGCCTCAGCGCCCGGAACCCTGCAAGGACACGACACGATGAATCCCGAGAGCCTCTGGTCCGACGTGATCGACGCACCGACTGCCGCGCTGATGGCCGGCCGCAAGCTGCCGCCGTTCGCCGGGCGCCGGCTGGCGGTGGTCGCCGTGGACCTGTACGACCTCGTCTACGATGGCGGCCCGAAGCCGGTGCCGGAACTGATCGAGTCCTATCCCGCGTCCTGCGGCGAGTTCGCCTGGCGCGCGCTGCCGCCGACGATGGAACTGTTCGCCTGCGCACGCGAGAACGGCGTGCCGGTGGTCCATGTCACCTACGACACCCGGCTCGAGACCGATCCGCGCCGGATCCACCCGACCAACCGCAAGCGGCGCCAGCCCGACCTGTCGCTCTACACGATCAAGAAGGAACTCACCCCGCAGCCGGGCGAGCTGGTGATCTACAAGAAGCGCGCGAGCGCCTTCTTCGGCACGCCGCTGGCAGCCTTCCTGAACGAGCTGAAGGTCGATGCGCTGATCATGGTGGGTGAATCCACCAGTGGCTGCGTGCGCTCCAGCGTGGTGGAAGGCTGGTCGCACGGCTACCCGGTGGCGGTGGTTGCCGACTGCGTGTTCGACCGCTGCGACCTGATCCAGAAGGCCAGCCTGTTCGACATGCACCTGAAGTATGCCGAGGTGATGGACGTGGCGGCCGCCTGCGGGCACATCCGCGCCAGTGCCGCCGGCCGGCACTGACCCCGGGACGAAAGACGACATGCGCGAATTCGAAGACTACTCCTGGCGCGGGCTGATCACGCCCGAGATCGAACACATCTACTCGCCCTACCTGCGCGACCGCGGCGTGGGCGAGGCACCGACGCTGCTGGTGATCCATCCCGCCACGCCGGTGGCCGGCGACTGGACGGCGGCCGCGGCACGGCTCATCGCCGAGGCGCGCGAACGCGGCGTGCCCGTCGTGCATTCGCTTCCGCCAGGCGCCCGCCCCATCGCCGCGCTGGCGCCGCGCGAGGCGGAACCGGTGTCGCCACGTCCGTGCGAGAGCGCCTTCTTCTCGTCCGACCTCGAGCGCGTGCTGACCCGGCTCGATGCACAGTCGCTGGTGATCTGCGGCGCACCGACCAGCGGCGCGGTACGGGCCAGCTCGGTCGAAGGCAAGTCGTTCGGCTACCGCGTCGCCCTCGCCGAGGAGACCGTCGGCGACGTCGTGCAGATGCTGCACCGGCTCTCGCTGTTCGACATCGCGCACAAGTACGGCGACGTGATGACCGCCGAGGAACTCCTTCAACAAGACACATTCAAGGCAGCCCCCGCCCGATGAAACCGACCCCGTACGGCCCCTTCCCGTTCAGCCCGATCAACCGCCGCCCGCCCTACGCGCTGCCCGGCGGCGCGCGCGTCGCACTCTGGGTGATCATCAATGTCGAGTTCTTCGGACTCGACACGCCGATGCCCGGCGACTCGAACGAGCGGCCGAAGCCGGGCGACCATACGCCCATGGTGCGCCACTGGGCGCAGCGCGACTACGGCAACCGGGTCGGCATCTACCGGATGATGGACCTGCTGCAGAAGCATGGCATCCGCGCCACCGTCGCGCTGAACTCGTCGATGTGCGACCACCACCCCGAAGTCGTCGAGGACTGCACGAAGCTCGGCTGGGAACTGATGGGCCACTGCCGCACCAACACCGAACGCAACACCGAGGTACCGCGCGACCAGGAGCGGGCGATGATCGCCGGCTCGCTCGACCGCATCGCGCAGTTCAGCGGCCGCCGTCCGGTCGGCTGGCTCGGCGCCGGCCTGCAGGAAACCTGGGACACGGTCGACCATCTCGCTGCGGAGAAATGCATCTATGTCGCCGACTGGGTCAACGACGACCAGCCGTACACGATGACCACCGACAAGGGACCGCTGGTGTCGGTGCCGTACACCTACGAGCTGAACGACACCGCGGCCGTGGTGCGATCGAAGCAGACGCCGGTCGAGTTCGAGCGGATGATCTGCGACCAGTTCGACGTGCTGTATTCCGAGGGCGCGACCAGCGGCCGCGTGATGGCAATCGCGCTGCATCCGTACGTGACCGGCCAGCCGCACCGGATGGTGCCGCTGGCGCGGGCGCTGGCGCATATCGACCGCTTCCCGGGAGTGTGGAAGGCGACTGGCGAGGAAATCGCCAGGCACCACCTGTCGGCGATGGGGGGCTGAGGGTCGCCGTCCGTTGGTGAGCTGCCAGCAGTGGATTGTTGACGGAGCCCGGCGCGCCGCTGCCACCCAGG
>CAIQON010000344.1 GCA_903873475.1 uncultured bacterium | reverse complement strand
GTCGGAGCGCAGCACCAGCATGAAATGCAACTGCCCGGGCCGCGCACGCCCGACCTGCTCCGCGATGCCGATCAGCGTCTCGACCGGATCGCCGGCGCTGCGGCCGACGAAGGCGGCGAGGTTCAGGTGCATCACCAGCGCATCGGCACCGCTCGATGCGTAGACAATGTCGAGGATCTTCCCAGCCACCGAACCGCCGCTCTGCAACAGCGTGCCGACCGGCGTGTCGATCGGGTTGACGATGCCGGTGCCTGGCGGCAGCTTCAGCGCGCGCATCGCATCCAGCGCCGCCTCGTCCATCGGCAGGATGTCCAGGCCGACCGAGGAGAAGCAGTCGGCGGCCAGCACGCTGGTGCCACCGCCATTGCCGAACAGCACCACGCGCCGGGTCGGGCGCGAAGGACGCAGTTCCAGCACCTGCAACGCGAGCAGCCCATCGACGAAGCGGTCGACGGTGTCGACCATCACGCACGGCGTCTGTTCGCACAGCGCCTCCCAGGCGCGCAGGTCGCCGGCGAGCGAGCCGGTGTGCGAGGCCGCGGCCAGGTGGCCCTGGCGGGTGCGGCCACCCTTGAGCAGCACGACCGGCTTGGCCCGTGGCGAGCGCAGCAGGTCGAACAGCGCCCGGCCGTCCTTGGCCGACTCGAGGTACAGGCCCACCGCCCGCGTCCGCTCATCGTCGAAATAGAACCCGGCCAGTTCAGCCGCGCCGACATCGGCGCTGTTGCCGATGGTCACCAGCCCGGAGAAACGTACGCCGCGTGTCTGGCCGCGCTTGACGATGTCGGTCGACAGCCCGCCGGATTGCGCCAGCACGCCGATGCTGCCGGTCTCGCGCGGCGCGTCGTCTGGGAAGGTGACCCCGCCGCGCGGCGAATACAGCCCGAGGCAGTTCGGCCCGATCACACGGAAGCCGCCGTTGCGCGCAACCTCGACCAGCCCGAGCTCCAGGTCGCGGCCCTCCTCGACCTCGCCGAAGCCGCTCGAGATCACCTGCGCGAAGCCGAGCCGGCCGGCACCGGCCGCGAGCGCATCGGCCACCCTCGCGGCGCCGATCGCGACATACGCATAGTCGACCGGGCCAGGCGTCTCGGCGAGGCTGCGGAAGGCGGGCAGCCCCTCGACCTCGGGCGCCGACGGATGGATCGGCCAGATGGAACCGGCATAGCCGAACTTCTTCATCCGGCGGATGAAGGTGTTGGCGATCGAGGTGTCGGTCGCGGACGCGCCGAGCACCGCAACCGACTTCGGCGCGAACAGCCGCCCGTAGTCCACGGCGGCCGGCGCGCGCGCCTGCATCGCAACCACCGCGCTGGCGGCAGGCGCGAGGATCACCCGCGCATCGACCACCACCGCAGCGTCCTCGGACACGATCACCGGGTTCAGGTCGAGTTCGGCGATCGAATCGCCATGCCGGTGCAGCAAGCCGCCTTCGCCACCGACCGCGAGCAGCAGGTCGACCAGCGCGGCGCGCGACACCGGGGCACGGCCACGCACACCGTCGAGCAGCGCACGGCCCTGCAGTGCATCGATCATCGACTCGGCCTCGTGGCGCGCGATCGGCACCAGCCGGAAAGCGACGTCGCCGAGTACCTCGACGAACACGCCACCGAGGCCGACCATCACCATCATGCCGAACTGCGGGTCGCGCACCGCGCCGATCACCATCTCGACGCCGGGTGCGGCCATGCGTTCGACCAGCCAGCCGTTGACGCGCGCGGCCTTCACCGCCGGTTCGGCCGACATCGTCTCGACCGCGACACGCACCGCATCGGCGTCGGCCAGCCGGATGCTCACCGCGCGTGCATCGCTCTTGTGCAGGATGTCCGGCGAGACCACCTTGACCGCGAACGGCCCGGGCAGCCGCGCCGCGATCGCCGCCGCCGAGGCGGCATCGGCCGCCACCTCGCCGGCCGGCACGGCGATGCCCATTGCAGCCAGTGCCTGCTTCGCCTCCGGTTCGGACAGGCTGGCGCGTCCGTCGCGGCGGGCCTGCGCGAGCAGGCTGTCGAATTCCACGGTCGCCATGGCGTCAGAAGCTCGTCGGCCAGGTACGCATCAGGTGCTGGCCGATGCCGCCCGTCCTGCGCCGGCGGTAGACGTCGAGCATGCCGATCAGGTGGTCGCGCGTCTCGTGCGGCTGCACCACGTTCTGCACTGCATACATCGAAGCCATGTCCCAGACTTCGCTGTCCTGCGAGATGTGGGCGAATGCCTCGTCCCAGCCAGGTTGCCCGGGCGACACGCCGTGCACGATCTGGGTCGACGCGGCCGGGTCCATGAAGCTGATCTCGGCGGTCGGCCATGCGATCAGTTCGTCGTTGTTGCGCCCGCCGCCCATCGCCACGTAGGCGCGCCCATAGGCCTTGCGCACCAGCACGGTGATCGTCGGCACGCTCACCAGCGAGGTGGCATTCATGAAATTCATGATGAAGCCGGGCGCACCGCGGCGCTCGGCTTCGAGCCCGACGACGAAACCGGGCGTGTCCATGAAGCGCACCATCGGGATGTTGAACGAATCGCACATCACGGTGAAGTCGAGGATCTTGCGGATCGCATCCACGGTCAGCGCGCCACCCGAGGCCGCGGGATTGTTCGCGATCAGGCCGACCACCTTGCCGCCCAGCCGCGCCAGCGCGACCACCGCCGACTTGCCGAAGCGCGGCTTGAGTTCGAACATCGATCCCTGGTCGGCGATCACCTCGAGGATCTTGCGGATGTCGTAGACCTGGGTGCGCTTCTCGGGCAGCAGTCCGAGGATGCGGTCCTGGCCCTCGCCGGAGCCGGGCGTGACCTCGGCCACCGGCGGCAGTTCGCCGTTGTGGCTGGGCATGTACGACAGGAAGCGCCTGATCGCGTCCATCGCCTCGGCATCGGTGTCGACCACGCGGTCGATCAGGCCGGTGGTCTCGGCGTGCAGCCGCCAGCCGCCGAGCGCTTCCAGGTCGACCTTCTCGCCGATGGCGATCGACACCAGCTTCGGGCTGGACACCGCCATGATCGAACCCTTGCGCATCACCGCGAAGTCGGCGCAGCAGCACATCCACGCCGATGACCCGAATGCGGTGTCGAGTGCCGCCGCTGCCCACGGGTTGTCGCGGGTGCGCCGGAACTGGTGCGGATCGTTGCCGAGCAGGTTGCCCATGCCCTTCGAGCCCATGGTGTCGGGCATGCGCGCGCCAGTCGACTCGCCGATGTGGATGAACGGCATGCCGCACTCGATGGCGGTGCGCCTTACATGGCCCATCTTCTTCGAGTTGGTCGACGAGGTCGACGAACCCTTCACGGTGAAGTCGTTGATCACGACGCCGCAGTCGCGCCCGCCGACCTTGCCGAAGCCGACGATCTTGCCGTCGCGCGGGGTCTTGCCGCGGTCGGACTCGAACACGCCGGACTCGCCGAGCAGGCCGGACTCGCGGAACGTACCCTCGTCGACGAGCAGCGCCAGCCGCTCCTCGGCGTTGAGCTGGCCGGCGGCCTTGCGTTTGGCCAGCTTGGCCGGGCCGCCCATGGCGCGGGCCTTGTCGCGACGGCGTTCGAGTTCTTCGAGGGCAGTGGAAGGTAGGGTCATGGGTGCAGGGTCCTGTCAGTCACTGGTCGACGCGGTCAATCGAAACGGCAGGCAGCCAGCTTGTCGGCGTCGAGTTCGACGCCGAGGCCGGGGCCGCCAGGCAGCGGGATCGACCCGCCGGTGAGGTCGAGCTTGCGGGTGACGATGTCGTCGGCGGTCTTGAGCGGGCCGACGCACTCCAGGCCATCGATCACCGCGGCACTGGTGGCCGCCAGCATGATCTCGGCCACCGTATTCACGCCCAGGCCGAAGCCATGGCCGATCACAACGCGCAGCCCGGCCGCAGCCGCGGTCTCGAGCATCCTGCGCGCGCGCAGGAAGCCGCCCTGCTTCATCACCTTGAGCTTCACAAGGTCGGCGGCATCGGCACGGATGATCGCCAGCAGGCTGGCATGGTCTAACACCGACTCGTCGGCCATCACCGGCACCCCGCCACCTTCGCGCCGCACGCGGGCCATGCCAGCCAGGTCATCGGCCGGTGCCGGCTGCTCGAACAGTTGCAGGTTGGCGCTGGCGACCATGTGCGCGAGTCGGATCGATTCATCGGCCGAATAGCCGGCATTGGCATCGATGCGCAGCTGCATGCCGTCGCCGACGGCCGCGCGCACCGCAAGTACGCGGTCGCGGTCGGCTTCGATGCCCCCACCGACCTTGATCTTCGCCGAGCGGAAGCCGCGGTCGTACCAGCGCTTCGCCTCGGCGGCCGCCTCGTCCGGCGACAGGATGCCGATCCATGCATTGAACGACACCCGGTCGCGCACCGCGCCGCCGAGCCACGTGTACACCGGCAGGCCGCAGGCGCGCGCGACCAGGTCGGTACACGCCATCTCGATCGCTGCCTTGGCATCGAGGAAGGCTGGCTGGACGGCATCCATCCGGTCGAGCAGTACATGCACGTTGGACGCATCCATGCCGGTGACCGCCGGCGCCAGCACGTTGCGGATCACCGCCAGCGAATCCTCGACCGTCTCTTCCGAATAGCCCGGCGACGGATCGATGTTGCCCAGGCCGATCGCGCCAGCCGCAGAGGTCATCCGGACGATCACGCTCTTCTGCACCTTCTTCGTGGTGTAGGCGTTCTTGAAGCCCTCGCCCACCAGCGGTACTGCGACCCCGAACGCCTCGATGCGTTCGATGCGGAAATCGCGGGCGTTGCCTGCTGCGCTGGCAGCCTTCGAAGCGTCGGTGTCCATCGGGTGTCCTCCTGGTTCACGAGCCCGGGCACCGCGGTCGGATGCCGGGTTCGCCCTGCGGTGATGCGGTGCGCTGCGCTCGTGGCTGCTGCGTGTTGCGTGTTGCGTGTTGCGTATTGCCCGACTCGCGTCGCTTGCTGCGCTGGCGGGCGACTCAGGCCGCCGCTCTCAGGGCGGCATTCATGGAACGATCTTCAGCGATGAGTCTGGGAGGCACGAGGCTAGCCGAAGCGATAGATAAGGTAAACAATCACTTTTTCCGATCTTGTTATCTGTTTGTCTTATCCTTTTTTCGGTCCTTGTTTTCCAGTCCACATTTTCCGGTCCAGCATGCCTCCCCGCCCTCCCGTCCCGGTCCCCGGTCTCGTTCCGCCTGCCATGCCTGCTGCGTATCCGCCCTCCGCAGCCACCCGCCAGCTCTCCCTCCGGCAGCTCCGGCTGGTCGAGGCGATCGCGGAGCTGGGATCGGTGCATCGCGCGGCCCGCGCGCTTGGCATCAGCCAGCCCGCCGCGTCGATGCTGCTGCGCGCAGCCGAAACCGCGATCGGCCATCCGCTGTTCTCGCGCGACCGGCGCGGCGCGGTGCCGACCGTGTTCGGCCGGATGTTCATCGAGCGGCTTTCGATCGCACTGGCCGAGATCGATGCCATCGACGGCAGTGCCCGCGAGGGCGGACAGCCACTGCTGCGCCTGGGCACCATCCCGCGGGCGATGCAGGCCCTGCTGCCCAGGGTGCTGGCGCGGGTGCTCTCCGATGATCCGGCCCTGCGAATCAGCGTGCAGGAGGCCCCGGCCGCGCAGTTGCTCGCATCGGTCGCCGGCGGCCTGCTCGACGCGGCGATCGGGCGCGAAGTCCAGCAGCCTGGCGGCCCCGAGGCTTCGCGCATCGACGACCTGGTGTTCGAGCGCCTGTTCGATGAACGTACGGTGATCGTCGAGCGCGCGGCGGCCAGCGGCCGGCGCCGTGGCGGTGCGGCCAGTGCGCGCCCGCCGGTACCGCTGGCCAGCCTGCAGGCACGAGACTGGGCGCTGCCGGCACGCGGCAGCTTCGCGCGCGAACTGATCGACAGCGCGTTCACCACGGCCGGATTGCTGCCGCCGCTGCCCAGGGTCGAGTCGGCGGTCTATGCCTCGAACATCGAACTTGCCGCTGAAGGCTCGCTGCTCACGCTTGCACCGGCGACTGCCGCCGAGGCGATGCGCCGCGCTGGCCGCATCCGCATCGTCGAGGTGGAGCCACCGCTGCCGGCGAGCCCGGTGTTCCTGATCTACCGGGCGCGCAGCCGGCCGCTGGCAGCGCTTGCCGCGCTGCGAGCGGCACTGCTCGATGCGGCGCCGGAGCGCATCGCCGGCCAGGCCGGCCTCCCGAAGGCCTAGCCTTCTTCTTCGCTCACTGCGCCCGACCATGGCGACAGCACGTCGGTCGCGCCGAAACAGTTGCCGGTGACCGGATCTTTCAGCACCGCGCTCGGGCAGGCGAAGTTGGTGGGATAGACCACCAGTTCAGTCGCCTTCACCGGGAACTTCGCCTCCAGCGCCTTGCGCACGCCGGCCGGCAGCCGCGGATCGACCCCCACATGGTCGTTGCCGCTGGCGTCGATGCGCGGCTGGTGGAACGCCTTCTCCAGGTCGAGACCGTGGTCGATCATCAGCGAGGTGAGCTGCATCACCGCTGGCATGATCTTGCGCCCGCCCGACGCCCCGACCGCGAACCACGGCTTGCCGTTCTTGCGGGCGATCACCGGGCACATGTTGGTCAGCGCCCGTTTGTTCGGGGCCAGCGAATTGGGCAGGCCCGGCCGCGGGTCGAACCAGTTGATGCCGTTGTTCATCAGGATGCCGGTACCGGGCAGCACCACGCGGCTGCCGAACACCGACAGCAGGGTCTGCGTCAGCGCGACCATGTTGCCGTCGCGGTCGATCACGTTCAGGTGGGTCGTGCACGACGGCGACCGGAGGTCGGCCTGTTCGACGATATCGACCGTCGCCTCGCCCATCGTCGCGAGACGGTCGCTGTAGGCCTCGCGCAGCGCCTGCGCATAGGCAACGAAGCTGTCGGCCGTCGGCGGACCCTTGACGAATTTCTGGTCGAGCAGTTGTTGCAGCACGCGCGCCATCGACGGGCCGGCGGTAAGCCCGGGCGCGAGCGCCAGGCGCGCACCACGGTAGTCGATCTCGAGCGGCTCGAGGAACCGGGCATGGAAGCCGGCAAGGTCGTCGGCATCGAGGATGCCGCCGAGCCTGCGGGTGTCTTCGGCGATCGAACGGGCGACTTCGCCTTCGTAGAAATCGCGCCGGCCGTTCTTCGCCAGCGTGCGCATCGTATCGGCGAGACCGGCCAGTTTCAGGCGCGCGAGTTCCGCGCCGGGCGCGGTGACCGGCGGCAACCCGTCGGGCATCCAGATCGCCTTCGTGGACGCATAGCGCTGCAGGTCGCGCGCGGCCGTGGCGATCTTCAGCGTGAGGTACCAGTCGACGGCGATGCCCTGCTCGGCGAGTTCGATCGCCGGCGCCATCATCGCGCCAAAACTCCGGGTGCCGAACTTTTCGAGCGCAAGACCGAGGCCATCGACATGGCCAGGCACCGCGAACGACCAGGGACCGTGCACGTTGCGATCGTCCTTCACCGCCGGCCAGGTGAACAGGTCGGTCGTGGTGCCTCCGGTGAGCGGGTAGTCGGCGAGGTCGACGCGCCCGGGCGACTTCGGCCCGAAGTCGACCACGTGCACACGGTCTTCGGCCGCGATGTAGACCATCATGAAGCCGACGCCGCCCAACCCGCTGTTCCATGGCTCGCAGGCGGCCAGCGAGAAGCCGGTTGCCACCGCGGCATCGATCGCATTGCCGCCGTCGGCAAGCACGCGCGCGCCGACCTGGGCGGCGACCCGGTTCTGCGATGCGACGATTCCCCCGCGCGAGCGCGCCAGCGGTTTCGACACGACCCAGTTCTGGACGAGATGTTCGCTGGCGGTCGGTTTAGAAGACATCGTGGCGGTCGCAATGCAGTGGATTCAGAAGGCGCCGATGATAACCGAGCGCGGCAGGCGCCGACGCGGCGTACGGCATGCGCCGGAGGCCGCCGATTCGGTATCCTGCTGCGCATGGAGACTCATCGAGGCACGATCGATCGCGATCCGCACCGCCCCCCGCGCCGCATGCTCGGCGTGCTCGGTGGCATGGGTCCGCTCGCCGGCGCCGACTTCGTCGCGAAGCTGATCCGGGCGACGCCAGCGGCCAGCGATGGCGACCATATCCCCCTGCTCCTGTGGTCGGTGCCACAGATACCCGACCGACTCGCGGCAATCGAAGGACGCGGGCCGTCACCGGTACCGATGCTGGTCGAGGCACTGCGCAGCCTTGCCGGCTGCGGCGTCGATCGGGTCGCCATCGCCTGCAACACGGCGCACTTCTGGTACGACGAGCTGGTCGCCGGCGGTGGCCTCCCGATCCTGCACATCGCGGACGCCTCGGCGCGGGCGCTTTCCCTGCCAGCGGATGTCATGGCGCCGAGTGCCGGCGGCGGTGCCCGGCGCATCGCGCTGCTGGCCACCCGCGGCACCCACGCAGCCGGCTTCTATCCGCACAGGCTGGCCACGTTCGGCCACCGCGTGCTGCCGCACGACGAGGCCATCCAGCGGCGCTACGTGGATCCCTCGATCGAAGCGGTGAAGGCATGCCGCCTCGATGCCGCCGGGGCACTGCTCGCCGGCGCGCTCGACACGCTCGCTTCGTCGTCTGCACGCGCAGCCCGCGAAGGACGCGATGGTGAGATCATCGATGCGGTGTTGCTGGGCTGTACCGAACTGCCACTCGCGCACGCCGCGATGCAGCGGCCCGGGCTGCTGCCGGTGGTCGATGCGACGCAGGCTCTGGCGCAGGCCTGCGTACGCTCCTGGTTCGGCACTGACGCAGCGCCGGCCGCCGCAGGCTGACCCTTCCAATGCTTCTTCCAGATCGAGCGAGATTCCCATGACCAGCCCCGAACTGCAGGTGACGACCCTCGGAGGCGGCTGCTTCTGGTGCCTGGAGGCCGTCTTCGACGACCTCGCGGGCGTGGAATCGGTCGAGTCCGGTTACATGGGCGGCCATGTCGAGCAGCCCACCTACGCCCAGGTCTGCGGGGCGAAGACCGGTCATGCCGAGGTGGTCCGGATCACCTTCGATCCGGCCAGGGTGACCTTGCGCGATATCCTGGCGGTGTTCTTCACCATCCACGACCCGACCACGAAAGACCGCCAGGGCAATGACGTGGGCCCGCAATACCGCTCGGCGATCTTCTGCCACGATGACGACCAGCAGCGGGAAGCAGAAGCCTTCATCGCCGAACTCACGGCAAAGCAGGTCTTCCCGGCGCCGATCGTCACCGAGGTCACGCCCGCCGCACGGTTCTGGATCGCCGAGGACTACCACCAGGAGTACTTCGCGCAGCACGGGCATGAACCCTATTGCCAGTACGTGGTGGCGCCCAAGGTCGCCAAGTTCCGCAAGGTGTTCGCCGACCGGCGCAAGACGGCCTGATGGCCTGACGTGCTGACCCGCTGACGTGCTGACCCGCTGACCCGGCAACCGCGGCGCCGGTAGTCCCGGCCCCGCGAAGCCCGGCGCTAGCGCAAGGTGGCGTTGATCGATGCCAGCGTCGAGGCCCCCGGCGAAAGTTCCGCTGCACCCAGGGTGAACAGAGGCTCCTCGACCGTGTTCAGGTGCTGGTGCAAGTCCTCCGGATCCGGGTCGACGTAGAGCAGCCCGGTGACGACCTCGCCCTGCGCCGAGCGCATCTGGATCAGGTTCATCGCCTGCACCCGATCGGTCGGGTCGTAGTCGGCTGCGAGCTTGCGCAGGCGCATCACCGAGCCATCGTGCTGGACGAGGTCGATCGCCTCGCCCGGCGGATAGTCGGCCGTGATCGCCTCGCGCGAGGGCCAGAAGTCGAGGCGGTTGACCGCCTCGTTGTGCTCGCGCACGAAGTCGTAGCTGCGCGTGCTGCCCGCGTGGTTGTTGAACGCGACGCACGGGCTCACGACGTCGATGAACGCAGCACCCGGGTGCGCCATCGCCGCCTTGATCAACGGCACCAGCTGCTGCTTGTCGCCGGAGAAGCCGCGCGCGACGAAGGTCGCCCCCAGCTGGATCGCGAGGCTCACCATGTCGATCGGCGAGTCGGTGTTGGCCACGCCGCGCTTGGACTTCGAGCCCTGGTCGGCGGTCGCCGAGAACTGGCCCTTCGTCAGCCCGTAAACACCGTTGTTCTCGACGATGTAGGTCATGTTGACCCCGCGCCGCATCACGTGCGCGAACTGCCCCAGGCCGATCGACGCAGAATCGCCGTCGCCGGACACGCCCAGGTAGAGCAGGTCGCCGTTGGCCAGGTTGGCGCCGGTCAGCACCGAAGGCATGCGCCCGTGAACCGTGTTGAATCCGTGCGAATTGCCCAGGAAGTAGTCGGGCGTCTTCGACGAGCAGCCGATGCCTGAGAGCTTGGCGACCCTGTGCGGCTCGATGTCCAGTTCCCAGCAGGCCTGGATGATCGCCGCCGAGATGGAATCGTGGCCGCAGCCGGCACACAGCGTGGAGATCTTGCCCTCGTAGTCGCGGCGCAGGTAGCCGACGCGGTTGCGCTCGAGCGAGGGGTGGTGCAGCTTCGGTTTCGCGAGATAGGTCATGGTCTTCTCCTCAGGCGCGCGCAGCCGGGCTGGACGGTGCCGTGGGTGCCGTGGGTCCCGGCCGGCCGCCGATCGCGCGCAGGTGGCCGCGGAAGCGCGACGCGTGCTGGACAGTTACGG
>CAIQON010000343.1 GCA_903873475.1 uncultured bacterium | reverse complement strand
GGCCAACCTGATCGACGGCCATATCTCGATGCGCCTGGACCAGATCGTCGACGTGATTCGCGTCGGGATCGCCGAGATCTATATGCGCCCGGACGCGACGACCGCCACCGAGAAAGTCGACGTATGAAGCTGGCCTTGATCGGTTTCGGCGGCATCGGCCAGATCGTGGCCGACCATCTCTCCCGCGATGTCGGGCGGCCGTTCATCGCAGTGGCTGCGCGCCCCCACCAGCACGACGCCGTGCATGCACGGTTGGGTCCGGTCGCCTGCGTCACCACGCCCGAGGCCCTGATCGCACAGGCGCCGGACCTGGTGATCGAATGCGCCAGCCATGACGCGTTTCGCGCCTATGCCCCGCCGGTACTGGCCGCCGGCCTCGACCTGGTCGCGGTCTCGGTCGGCGTGCTCGCCGAGGCCGCGCTGCGCAGCCACGTGTTCGAAACCGCCCACCGCAGCGGCGCGAGTCTGCAGATCCCTGCCGGGGCGATCGGCGCGATCGACGCGATCGCCGCGGCCCGCTTCAGCGGGTTGACGGAGGTCGCCTATGTCACCCGCAAGAATGCCGCGACCTGGGCAGGAACGCCGGCCGAAACCCTGATCGACCTTGCCGCGGTGCGCGAACCCACCCTGTTCTATGACGCCACCGCCGAAGAGGCTGCGCTGCTGTTCAAGGAAAAGGCCAACGTCACTGCAACGCTGGCGCTGGCCGGCCTTGGGTTCGAAGACACACGGGTGCGCTTCTGGGTCGACCCGGCCGCCACCCACAGCATGCATCACATCGAAGCGCGCGGCGCCTGCGGCACGCTGCAGCTCGACATGGCCAACACCGTAGCCTCCCAAACCAGCAAGGCCTCGCTGCAGACCGCGATGAGCATCGTGCAGACCGTGCGCAACCGCACCGCGACGCTTCGCTTCTGACCCCTTCACACGATCCGGATACAGGACAGACCATGGACAAGCTCAACGGTGCCGAAGCGATGGTGCGCATGCTGCAAGCGCATGGCGTACGGCACATCTTCGGACTTTGTGGCGACACGAGCCTGCCGCTTTACGACGCGCTGGCCACGCTCGACCACGGCATGCAGCATATCCTCACCCGCGACGAGCGCTCGGCCGCCTATATGGCCGACGCGTATGCCCGGGTCAGCGGCCGCGTCGGCGTATGTGAAGGCCCGAGCGGTGGCGGCGCGACCTACATCCTGCCCGGCATCGTCGAAGCCAACGAGAGTTCGATCCCGGTGCTGGGCATCACCACCGACATCTCGACCACCTCTCGCGGGCGCTACACGCTGACCGAACTTGACCAGAAAGCCCTGTTCCGGCCGCTGACCAAGTGGAACGCGGTGATCGACCGCGCCGACCGCCTGCCGGAGACCGTGCGCGCCGCGTTCCGCGCGATGACCACCGGCAAACCCGGTGCCGCACATCTGGCACTGCCGTTTGACACCCAGAAGGACGTGGCGGTCGACCCAGAAGACATATGGGCGCAGCCTGAACACGCGACCTACCCAGCCTGGCGCACCGCGCCCGATCCTGAGGCAGTCGAGGCTGCGGCCACCGCCATCCTCTCGGCCCGGCAGCCGCTGTTCGTCTGTGGCGGCGGCGTGGTCATCGCTGGCGCAGAGCCCGCCCTCGCCGCAGTCGCCGAGCGGCTGGGCGCTGCAGTGGCGACCACTATCTCCGGGCAGGGATCGCTGCCGGAGGATCATCCGCTGTGCGTCGGCGTGGTCGGCAGCAATGGCGGCACGCTGCCGACGCGCGCCGTCGTCGAGCAGGCCGACCTGGTCGTGTTCATCGGATGCCGCGCCGGCTCGGTCACCACCGAACGTTGGCGATTTCCGACCAAAGGCACGCGCATCGTACACATCGACGCCGACCCCCAAGTGATCGGCGCGATTTACCGCACCGAGGTTGCCTTGGTCGGGGATGCGAAGCTCGCGCTGCAGGCCTTGGACCAGCAAATCGCACAGCAGCTCCATCGGCGCGCCACCCCCCGCCCGCTGGGCAGTGGTGCCGAACTCGTCGCCCGCGCGCGGCGCGAAAAATTTAACGCCTTCGATCGTCTCGCCCAGAGCAGCGAGACCCAGGTGCTGCCCGAGAAGCTAGTCTCGACGCTGCATGAGGTGCTGCCGCGCGATGCGGTCGTGGTCTGCGACCCTGGTACCCCCTGTCCTTACTTCTCCGCGTACTACCCGTTCCTGGAGAGCGGTCGCCACTTCATCTCGAACCGCGCTCATGGCGCGCTGGGCTATTCGATGTCCGGGGCGATCGGCGCGCACTTCGGCCGACCGGCGGCCAAGGTGGTATCCGTGATGGGCGATGGCAGCTTCGCCTTCACTGCGGGCGAGCTTGAAACCATCGTTCGCCTGAAGCTTCCGATCATGATGATCGTGGTTTCCAACAGCGTGTTCGGCTGGATCAAGGCCGGGCAGAAGACAGGCTTCCGGGAACGCTACTTCTCGGTCGACTTCACGCGCACCGACCATGCAAAGGTCGCCGAAGCGTACGGCGTCAAGACTTGGCGGGTCAGCGATCCGGCGCAGCTGAAAGCCGCACTCGCCGCTGCCGCCGAACACGGCGGGCCGACGCTGGTCGATGTGCTCACCCAGCCCTTACACGAAGCCAACGCGCCGGTGAGCGAATGGGTGGCCTGAGATGCGCCACCTATCAAATGGTCACCACGCCCTCCTGACCGACCCTGCCTCCGGGAGTTCATGCATGCGAACGATCCTTGCCGTCGCTACCTTGCTGCTGCCCACACTGGCACTGGCGCAGGTCTTCCCGGTTAAGCCGATCCGCATCGTCGTCGGCTTTGCGCCTGGCGGATCCAACGATGCAGTCGCGCGTATCCTCGGTGCTCGCATGGGGACCACGCTTAAGCAGTCGATAGTGATCGACAACCGTCCTGGTGCCAACGGCATCGTCGCTGCCGAACACGTGATGCGCAGCCCGGCGGATGGCTATACCGTGATCCTGACCGGGGTCAGCACCCTGGTGCTCAATCCCCTGCTCTATCCGAAGGTGCCCTACGACACCCTCACCGACCTCGCGCCAGTGACCCTGGTCGGCGCCACGCCGCAGATCCTGGTCGCGCACCCACAGCTGCCGGTGCGCACGCTGTC
>CAIQON010000342.1 GCA_903873475.1 uncultured bacterium | reverse complement strand
GGGTCGAACCGCCGACATTCGCCTTGTAAGGGCGACGCTCTACCAACTGAGCTAAGCACCCGGAATGCAATCAGTTGATCGCGTCCTTCAGCGCCTTGCCAGCGCGGAATTTCGGGACCTTGGCTGCCTTGATGTCGATCGCGTCGCCGGTGCGGGGATTGCGGCCGGTACGAGCCTCGCGCTTGCCGGTGCAGAACGTGCCGAAACCCACGAGCGAGATCGTGTCGCCCTTCTTCAACGCGTTGCGGATCGATTCGAGCGTCGCATCCAGCGCGCGTCCTGCGGAGGCTTTGGACAGGTCCGCAGACTCGGCGATCGCGTCGATCAGTTCTTGTTTGTTCACCAGGTTCCCCTTGCTCTTGTACGAATCCGGAAGAAAATCGTTTTTGTGCCGGTGTCATCGACACCTGCCGGGCGGACCGGTGCACAACCAGGCAGCGACGGGCGTCACCGTGTTCCGTGACGGGGTCGCGCCTTCGATGTGCAACCCACGCTCGCTGTCCAGTGCCGGGCCCGTTCGCGCCGCACGCGGTCGGGACACTGAACAACGATCAAATACCAGACATCAAAGACGCTTTATATCGGCGGCCCCGGGGAGTGTCAAGCCGCCGCCCTGCGCCACCCGCGGCACCAGGGACGCAGGCCCCTGGCGCCGCCGATATTGCCGCCGTCAGTGCTTCAGGCCCGGCGTGTTCGCCGTTTCGTCGGCCGGAGCGGGCAACGCGACCGGCGCTGCGGCCGCCCCTTCCGCGACCGGCTCCGGCAGGGGCTCGGGAGCACGCTCGAGCGCAAGCTCCAGGACCTCGTCGATCCACTTGACAGGCCGGATCTCGAGCTTCGACTTGATGGTGTCAGGAATCTCGGCAAGATCCTTCACGTTCTCGGTGGGAATCAGGACGAGCTTGATGCCGCCGCGCAATGCCGCGAGCAACTTCTCCTTCAGCCCGCCGATCGGCAATACCTCGCCGCGCAGCGTGATCTCTCCGGTCATCGCGACATCGGCACGCACCGGCACCCCGGAGAGCACCGATACCATCGCCGTGCAGATGCCCACGCCTGCACTGGGGCCATCCTTGGGTGTTGCCCCTTCCGGCAGGTGGATGTGGATGTCGTTCTTCTGGTAGAAATCGTCGGTCAGTCCGAGCTTGCGGGCACGACCGCGCACCACCGACAGCGCCGCCTGGATGGATTCCTGCATCACGTCGCCGAGCTTGCCGGTGGTGGTCATCTTGCCCTTGCCGGGCAGCACGACCGCCTCGATGGTCAGCAGTTCGCCGCCGACTTCCGTCCACGCAAGGCCGGTGACCTGGCCGATCTGGTTGTGCTTTTCGGCGATACCGTAGGTGTACTTGCGCACACCCAGGTAGCTGGCCAGGTTGCGCGCGCTGACGGTGACCTTCTTCTGGACGTCCTTCGCCGCGCCGTCGGCGCCCTTCGCCTCGCCAGGCCTGGGCTTGCCGGCTTTCGCCGAGGCTGCATCCTTCTGCACGATGGCCTTCACCACCTTGCGGCAGATCTTGGAGATCTCGCGCTCGAGCGAACGCACGCCTGCCTCGCGGGTGTAGTGCCGCATCACGTCACGCAGCGCGCTCTCGGTCACCGCCAGTTCGTCATCCTTGAGCCCGTGGTTCTTCATCTGCTTGGGCACGAGGTAGCGGGTCGCGATGTTGACCTTCTCGTCCTCGGTGTAGCCAGCCAGCCGGATCACTTCCATCCGGTCGAGCAGCGGCGCCGGGATGTTCAGCGAGTTGGCGGTGGCGACGAACATCACGTCCGACAGGTCGTAGTCGACCTCGATGTAGTGGTCGGCGAACGTGTTGTTCTGCTCCGGGTCGAGGACCTCGAGCAGGGCCGACGACGGATCACCGCGGAAGTCCATGCCCATCTTGTCGACTTCGTCGAGCAGCAGCAACGGGTTGCGCACGCCGACCTTCGCCATGTTCTGCAGGATAG
>CAIQON010000341.1 GCA_903873475.1 uncultured bacterium | reverse complement strand
CGCTGCTCACGGGCGAGAGCCGTCCGGTGCTGCGCGGCATGGGCGCACCGGTCACCGCAGGCGCGGTCAACCTCGTCACGCCGCTGGTCGTGAAGGTCGAGCGCATCGGCGAGCAGACGGTGCTCGCCGGCATCGTCCGGCTGCTCGACCGCGCCGCGGCCGAGAAACCGCCGCTGGCAGCACTGGCCGACCGTGTGGCCGGGCAGTTCGTGCTGGGCCTGCTGGTGGTGGCCACCTGCACGGCGCTGTGGTGGGGCGTGCATGACCCTGCCCGAGCCCTGTGGATCACGGTCGCGGTGCTGGTGATCACCTGTCCGTGCGCGCTGTCGCTCGCCACGCCCGCCGCGCTCGCCGCCGCCGCCAGCGGCCTTGCGCGGGCCGGGCTGCTGCCCACGCGCGGCCATGCGATCGAGACCCTGGCGCGCGCGTCGATATACGTGTTCGACAAGACCGGCACGCTCACGACCGGCAGGCTGCGGGTCAGCGCCTGCCTGCCCGCGTCCGGTGGCCGGTTGTCGTCGCAGGCACTGTGGTGCCGGGTGGCTGCGCTGGAGCAGCGTTCCGAACATCCGATCGGTCGGGCGCTCGCCGCGCATGTGCGGCAGGCGGCAGGCGGCGGCTTCGAAGGCGTGGCTGTGCCGCGGGTCGAGGCGCTGCGTCACGTCCCGGGTGGCGGCGTGGAAGGCATCGTCGAGGGGCACCTGCTGCGGCTGGGCATGCCCGCGTTCGTCGCCGAGTTGTCCGGAGCGCCCGCGTCGCCCGCGGAAATCGGCGCGATCGCCGCGATGCAGCGCGGCGAGACCTGCGTGCTGCTCGGCGATGGCCAGGGCGTGCTCGCGACCTTCCTGCTCGCAGACCAGTTGCGCCCGGGCGCGCGCGAACTGGTCGCGGGGCTTCGCGCGAGCGGCGCGACCGTGATGCTGCTCTCCGGCGACCAGCCCCAGACCGTGGTGTCGGTGGCGGCGGCACTCGGCATCGTGCCGGATGCGCTGCATGTGCGCGGGGGCATGTCACCGCAGGCGAAAGTCGATTTCGTGCGCGGGCTGCAGGCCGACGGCGCGGTGGTGGCGATGTTCGGCGATGGCGTAAACGATGCGCCGGTGCTGGCGCAGGCACAGGTATCGATCGCACCGGCAACCGGCACGCAGGTGGCGCAGGCCGCCTCGGACATGGTCTGGCTCGCCCGTGGCGACCAGGCGGACATGCGCCCGCTGCTGCATGCGATCTCCATGGCGCGTCGCACGCTCCGGGTGATCCGCGGCAACCTGCTCTGGGCTGCCGGCTACAACCTGGTTGCGGTACCGCTGGCAATGGCCGGCCTGGTCACGCCCTGGGTCGCTGCGGTCGGCATGTCGGCAAGTTCTCTGCTGGTGGTGGGCAATGCGATGCGGCTGCTCCGCCACGAAGCTCCCGCCGCCCCTGCACCCGCCCCGGGCCTGCCGTGCGCGTCGTCGAATGTCGTCACCGGCCACCGTCCGGCGCAGGACGCGGCGCGAGCCATGGTTTCATTCCACTGAGGAGAAACGAGATGCAAAAGAACGTCGGTTCGATCGACCGGGCACTGCGTGTGGCGGCCGGGCTCGGCCTCCTGTCGCTGGTTTTCCTGCTGGAGGGCGACGCGCGCTGGTTCGGGCTCATCGGCCTGGTGCCGCTGGCCACCGCCTTGCTGGGAAACTGCCCGGGCTATACCCTGCTCGGCATCAGAACCTGCTCTTCGAGCAGGGCTCCCTGACAGGCCCTCGCCCGCGCGGGCAAGGGCCTGGAAGCGGCCAATCGGAGGACGTGATGGATGCACCCCTTGATGCAGTTCCCCAGGTCGAGTCGCTGTACGACCCGGTCACCTGCACCTTCACGCATGTCGTGCACGCGGGCGAGGGCAGCGCGTGCGCGATCATCGACCCGGTGCTCGATTTCGATCCGAAGTCCGGGCGTGTCTCGCATGCATGCGCAGGACGCGTGGTCGGGACGGTCCAGCGCCTCGGGCTTCGCGTCGAATGGATCCTCGAAACCCATGCCCATGCCGACCACCTGAGCAGTGCGCGCTGGCTGCGTGACCGGCTGGGTGGCCGCATCGCGATCGGCGCTTCGATCAGCGCGGTGCAGGCGGTGTTCTCGAAGGTGTTCAACCTCGGCCCCGGGTTCGCCACCGACGGTTCACAGTTCGACCATCGGTTCATGCCGGGCGAATCTTTCGCCATCGGAAGCCTCCAGGCGCAGGCGATGTACGTGCCGGGCCATACGCCCGCCGATAGCGCTTACCGCATGGGTGATGCGGTGTTCGTGGGCGATACGCTTTTCCCTCCGGACGTCGGTACTGCACGCTGCGACTTCCCGGGCGGTGATGCGGCCACGCTCTACCAATCGATCCGTTTGCTGCTCGAACTGCCGCCGCAGACGCGGCTGTTCATGTGCCACGACTACCCGCCGGGCGGGCGGGAGCCTTGTCCGGTGACGACGGTCGAGGCGCAACGGGCAGGCAATATCCACGTGCGCGACGGCATCGGCGCGGCCGAGTTCGTCGCGATGCGTGAACGACGCGACGCGACGCTCGCCATGCCGGTGCTCATCCTGCCGTCGATCCAGGTGAATATCCGCGCCGGGGAACTGCCGCCGCCGGAGGACAATGGCGTGCGCTACCTGAAGCTGCCGATCGACGCGCTCTGAACGCGCCGCAGCCTGCGCGCGTCGGCCGCATGTGCGCTGCATCCCGGTACCCGCTGCGTCAGGACTCCACGGTAGCCGATGATGCGGCGGGGCGGTCGTGCAGTGCCCGCCACGCCGCCACCGGCCCTGGGCTGCCTGCGGCGGCGAGCCGGCGCAGGATGACGCGCAAGTGCGCACGTGCGCGGCGGCCCGACGGGCGGGGGAAGGATTGCGGCGCCTGTCCGGCGGCGATCGCCGCTTCGACCTGCCCGCGCAGCGCCCGTTCGTCGGCCAGCCCGAATCGTTGGAACAGTCGGCCGGACGCGTCGTCGGCCTCGCGCGAGTAGGGCGTGCGCCGGCCGAGGCCGTCGCGCCATGCGCCCGGCGGGTGGAGCGTGAGTACCGGTTGCCAGCCGGGAGGGATCGGCGTGTTCGCGGAATGGGTGCGGCCGCTCGCCAGCAGCGCCGGCAGCAGATGGGTGTGCGGTCCCTCGGGCGATCGCCCGTCGGGCATCGGTATCGGCGCCGTGACTTCGATGCGGCCCGCAGGAGACAGCAGTACCCGGTGCGGCTGTGCATGCAGGAAGGCCGCCATCAGCGCGTGCAGGATGTCGCCGCTGGTCGCCTGTCCGGTTGCCGCGTGCAGCGCCTCGATCGCGTGCGGATCGGTGGTGCGCACGCAGAAGCGGACCTCCCCCAGGCCGATGCCGAGATCGTAGAGCGCCATGGCCCGGTCGCTCGCGCGCAGGGCCTGGTGGTCCGGCCCCAGCGGTGTCACGACGCCGCCAGACAGCGGCTCGATCGCCGGCATGCACAGTGCCAGTTCGCTGCTCCACGTGTCGGGGTCGCTGCCCGGGATATCGTAGGCCATGACCCGTGCAGCCCCGCGCGGGGCTATCCGGATCGCCCCGCGGGCGGTGACCATCGACACGGTTCCCGCATCGTCGACGCGCAATGCAGGCTCGTCGGCATCGCGGTGGAATTCGCCGATCGCGCCGAAGGTGCCGATGCTCCAGCCATTGCACGGGTCATCGAGCGCGGGCTGGAGCAGCGCGAGCAGGGCGGTCGGGTCGAGCAGTCGGGTGTCGTTGTCGGGCATCGCATCGGTTTCCATGGGGTCTGCGCTTCAGAACGACGTCGCCCAACGATCTCTCCTCGGGGGCGGGTGGCAGGTGAACCGTTCAGGGAAACAACTCGCCCATCCGGCGGGCAAACGCATACAGGTCCCGGTTGCGTTCGCGTATGGCTGCAAGCATCGGCCGCGCCTCGGCGAGTACGCCGGCGGCGTCGAACGCGGTGATGCGGCCGGCCTCGACCAGCACCCGGCCATCGACCACGACCGTATGCACCGATGCGCCTGTCTCGCCAAACACCATCTGCCGCACCGGATCATTGACCGGCGTCCATTCCGGGCGGTCGAGGTCGTAGAGCACGATGTCGGCGCGGCAGCCGGCCTCGATGCGGCCGAGGTCGGGCTGGCCGACCGCGGCTGCGCCGCCCGCCGTGGCCATCGCCAGCGCCTGCCGGGCGGTGACCCACCGGCGGCGGTCCGGTTCGACCACGCGTCCGAGGCAGGCGGCGAGCCGCATCGCCTCGTGCAGTTGCTGGTTGTCGTTGGTCACGTTGCCGTCGCTGCCGAGGCCGACGGTCACGCCGGCGGCGACCATGCGGCCGATCGGTGCGATGCCGGTCCCGAGCTTCAGGTTGCTTTCGGGGTTGTGCACGACCACCACGCCGTGGCGCGCGAGGCGCTCGATGTCCGGGTCGTCGATCCAGATCGTGTGCGCGCAGGAAAGCTTCGGCGACAGCATGCCGAGGCGCTCGAGGTGCTCGACCATGGTGCAGCCGTGCCGCTCCTGCGCGAGGCGGGTCTGCACCTTCGATTCGAGCAGGTGGGTGTGGATGCCGACGCCGAAGCGTGCCGCGATGTCGCGGCTCATCTCGAGCAGGGCATCGGTGCAGCGCACCGGATTGGTCGGCGCCGGGAACACCGACAGGCGCCGTTCCGGTGCGTGGTAGCGGCTGATCGCGTCCTCGGTCAGTTCGCGTGTCTCGGCCAGCGGCTTCGGTGGCAGCGGTGCGACCCGTTCCAGTTCTGCGGCAAGCCCGGCCGGCAACTGCATGTCGCGCGGGAAGATGTCGCCGAAGGTGTCATCGAAGATGCGCACCGCGAGCACCATCCGCATGCCGCTGTCGCGGTAGGCACGCACTGCGGCCGCGATATCCTCGGGACCGAAGTTCTGTGCCGGGAAATGATCGATCGCGGTGGTCACTCCGGACAGCAGCATCTGCGCCGCGTTGAGCATCGCGCTGATGTAGACCTCGTGCGGCGTGCGTCCGCTGGTGTCCGCCTGGTTGAGCCACATGAAGGCAGGGTGGCTCTCGGTGTCCATCGTGCCCGCGAGCAGCGCCCCGGGGGAGTGCGTGTGGGCGTTGACCAGGCCGGGTGCCGCGAGCAGGCCACGGCCTTCGATCACGCGGTCGACCGCCGGAGCCCCGTGATCGTGCGCTTCGCCATGCGCGCGCACCGAGACGATGCGCCCGTCGGCGATGCGGATGTCTCCGCGTTCGACGAAACGTTCCCGCCGGTCGAGTGACAGGATCGCGGCGTCTCGAATCAGCAGTGAACTCAAGATAGACTCCGGGTGGCAGGGCGGCACCAGCGTCATGATCTGTGATCACAGGTGGCCGCCGGTCCCGGGGTTCGCCCGGGGCGATGCGCGGACTATAGAACAGGCAGCCACGATGAGCGAATCGAATCGGGTTTCCGGGGCGGCAGCGTCCCCGGCGGCGCAGGCGCTGGCGAGGCAACTGGCGCCGGTGGTCTCCTACGAACGGGTGCGCACCGTGCTGCAGGAACTGCTGCGGGTGCCCAGTCCGCAGACGGCATTGCTGGAGGCCGAGCCGCAGCTTCGCGAGTTCATCCGCACCGCGATGATCCCGCGCATGGCGGGCCTGGGCTTCACCCGGGTGCGGCAGGATGCACTGGGCAACATGATCGCCGAGCGGGGGCCAGCGGACGCAAAGCGGTCTCTGATGCTCGTGATGCACGCGATGAACCAGCCCCCCTCCACCATGCCTGACCCGTACGGCGCCGTGTTGATCGACGGGCGGCCGCACGGCATGCCCGGCGAAGCCGTGCTCGGCAAGGGTGCCAGCGAGCAGAAGGGCACGCTGGCGGCGGTCATCCATGCGATCGAGGCGGTGCGCGACTCGGGCGTGCCGCTGGAAGGCCGACTGGTCCTGCTGTGCCTGGTCTCCGGTGAAACGGGTGATCCGCTGGCGATCAGCCATGTGGTCGAGAAGGAGGGCGTGCGTGCCGACCTCGCCTATGTCTACGGCAACGCCATGCAGTTGCAGCTCGGCAACCGTGGCCGGGTGGACGTGACGGCCACAGTCAGCGGTTCGCCGAGCCATTCCAGCCGGCCGAACGAAGGCGCGAATGCGATCGTCGGTGCGATGGAGTTCCTGCGCCGGCTGGCGGTCGAGATCCCGAACACGCGCAGCCACCCGGGGCTTGGCACCGCCTGGCTCACCTGCAACGGCATCGAGAGCTTTCCGAAATCCACGCACACGGTGCAGGGAACCTGCGTCGTCAAGCTCGACCAGCGGCTGCTTCCGGGCGACGATCCACATGAGGCCGTGGCGAAGATAGAGGCGGTGGCCCGCTCGATGGATGGCTGGCCCGATCCGATCTCGGGCAAGCCCTTCCGGGTGACGGTCGAGGCGGGTGCCTACATGTACCCGAGCCTGGTGTCGCCGGACTCGCTGCCAGCGCGGCTCCTTCAGGCCGGTTGCGCTGCCATGCTCGAGCGCGAGGTGGGTACCTTCTACGGGCAGTCGGCGCACGATCAGGGCTACCTGAACCACGCGGGTATCCCCACGGCGAACTTCGGGCCGGGCGAGCAGTCGTTCGCTCACACCGACCTCGACCTCGCCTCGGTCGACAAGGTGCACGACGCGGCAAAGGTCTACGCGTGGCTGATCGCGGGCTACCTCGGCTGCGACCCCGCCTTCGGCGGCGATCCTGCACAGTGAAACCGTCAAGGGAAGACAGCATGTCCGACGACCAGGCCAATCGTGCCGCCAACCTCGGCTACTTCTTCGACGCCTCGGTCGCGCGCACGCCCGACAAGACGGCCATCTACGACCTGTACGGCGGCACGGAGCGGCAGGTCACCTATGCCATGCTCGACGAGCGGGCCGACCGTGTCGCCGGCCTGCTCCACGGACTGGGCATACGGGCCGGTCAGCGCGTGGGCATGGTGGTCGGCAACCGCTCCGAGTTCCTCGAGATCTTTTTCGGCACCATGCGCACCGGCGCGATCCCGGTGCCGATCAATACCCGCCTTGCCCGAGATACGCTGAAGTTCATCCTCGAGGACGCCGAGTGTGCAGCCGTGTTCGTGGAGCCGGCGGCACACCCCTCCGCCATCGAGGTGGCGCAGGCCGCAGGCATCGCGCATCGCATCTCGACCGAACCGGTGACCGCGCCGGGCTGGCTCACCTACGCGCAGGCGCGCGACGGCAGCGTGCGCTTCGATGCGCCGCCCCGCCTCGCCGCGGACGCGCAGGCCTTCCAGCCCTACACCTCGGGTTCGACCGGGCTGCCGAAGGGCGCCATGATGACCCACGCGGGCATGCTCTGGTACGTCGACTACAACCAGCGCTACTGGCCGACATCGAGCGAGGCGCGCGGGATGATCGCGTTGCCCCTGTTCCACAAGAACGCGATGCGCGGCACCGTGAAGCCGGCGCTGTTCGCCGGCGCCTCGTTCGTGCTCATGCCCGGCTACGACCCCAAGGGCTACCTCGAGGCGCTCGCGAAGTACCGCTGCACCTACTCGCGCGGCGTGGCGGCCGTGTTCACGATGCTGCTGCAGCAGCGCGACCTGATCGCCGCGCTCGATCTGTCGGCGTTGAAGAGCCTGACCATCGGTTCGGCCGTCGTCACGCCGGAACTGATGGACGAGGTCGAGCGGGCGCTGCCGGGGGTCAAGGTCGGCGAGAGCTACGGGCTCACCGAAGGTGGCAGTCCGTTCCGCGTACCGCTGGACGGTCGTCCGGTGAAGCGCGGGTCGGCCGGCGTGCTCGCACCCGAGATCGGCATCCGGCTCACCGCAGAAGACGGCTCTGAAGTGGATGTCGAGACGCCGGGGCCGGTGGAGGGCGAACTCTGGCTGAAGTCGCCGTACAACTGCATCGGCTACCACAAGCGGCCGGATGCCACGCGCGACAAGCTGGTCGACGGCTGGCTGCGCACCGGCGACGTGGTGCGGCGCGACGCGGACGGATACTTCTATTTCAAGTCGCGCATGGACGACATGTTCTCCTGTGGCGGCGAAAACATCTATCCGAAGGAGGTCGAGGACCTGCTGTTCCGGCATCCGGCCATCGCCAACGCGGTGGTGGTGGCAGTGCCGCATCCGGTCAAGGGCTGGGTGCCGGCGGCGATGGTCGTGCTGAACCGTGGCATCCAGGCCGATCCCGACGAGATCCGGGCGTTCTGCCTCGAGAACGGCCCGAAGTATGCGCACCCTCGTCTGGTCAGGATCGTGCCGGAGTCCGAACTGCCGCTTAACGGTGCCGGCAAGATCGACCGGCGCGCGGTCAAGGCCGCGATGGAGGGCTCGGCGGGCGGCGCCAGCCTGGCGGGCTGAGGGCCAGCCGGCGCCGCCTTGGCCACGGCGCGCGGCAGGTCGGTGCCTGCCGTGCGCCGCGTCAGCCGGTCACTCGGGCACGAGTCCGGCGGCCTTGACGACCTTGGCCATGCGCGCGAAGTCTTCACGCGCGCGCGTGCCGAGTTCCTCCGCCGAGACCGGCCACGGGTCGGCGCCGAGGGTGGACAGGCGTTCGCGCACGTCCGGGGCAGCGAGCGACTTGACGATCACCTCGTTGAGGCGTGCAACGACTGCCGGCTGCATGCCGGCCGGCCCGAAGATCCCGGACCAGAAATTCAGCGTCGCCTCGGGGTAGCCTGCCTCGCTGATCGTCGGTACGTCCGGCAGCAGCGCGGTACGCCTCGGCGAGAGCATCACGACCGGGCGCACGGTGCCGGTCTTGATGTGCTGCAATGCGGAGGGCAGCGTGTCGACCACCATCGTGATGTTGCCGGCGAGCACGTCCGGGTAGGCGACACCGGCGCTCTTGAACGGTACATGGGTCATGTCGACGCCAGTAAGCGAGCGCAGGATCTCGCCGGTGAGGTGGCCGATGCTGCCCAGGCCGGATGAACCGTAGCTCAGCTTGCCCGGATTGGCCTTCGCGAACGCAATCACATCCTTCAGCGACTTCATCGGCTGGTTCGCGCCGATCGACAGGATGTTCGGCGACAGCGCGACGCCGGCGATCGGCGTGAATGCCGTCTGGGTGTTGTACGGCACCTTCTTAAGCATGTGCGGCGCGATCGACTGCGTGGTCAGGCTCGACAGCATGATCATGTAGCCGTCCGCATTCGCGTTGGCCACGACGTCGGCGCCCACGGTGCCTCCGGCACCGCCCCGGTTCTCGACGATCACGGTCTGCCCGATCACCTCCGACATCTTCGCCGCCATCACGCGCCCGAGGATGTCGGACACTCCGCCGGCAGCGAACGGCACCATGAAGCGGATCGGCCGGTTGGGATAGACATTGCCCTGGGCTGCCGCCAGGGTCGGGGCCAGTGCGGCACCGGCGGCGAACAGCGCCGATGCGGCAAGCATGGAACGGCGGGGGCGGCTCGGCAATGCGGCGACGATGGGATGCGTGCTCTTGGACATGGCGGTCCTCCTGGGGGTGTCCGGCATGCGGATGCACGTTCCATACCAGTACTGAAGCCTGCGCACGCGTACGCGCAGCCGGCAGCGCCGTCACGGGCCGGATCTCGCGACGGCGGGCATCACGATGGTGCGCCCGGTTCAGCCGCGGGTCCAGCGGCGCGCAGTGACGGTGCATGATGTGCCCACGGGTTTGCATGGCTGGCGGCGTGTCGGCCCGTCGTCGCGAGCGCCCGGTTGCCAAGACCCGCGATGGCGGGGTAACGTGTGATCACAGCGGGTCGTGATCCGCTGCCTGCCGGAGCCGTCTTGCCTACTGCATCTGCCTCTGCGTTCACGCCCGCACCCAAGCCTGTCCCGACCGCATCCGCCCTGCTTGCCCTGTCGGCGCTTGCGATCGCGCTGCCGCCGCCGGTGTTCGCACAGCCGGGTGCCTGGCCCTCCCGGCCGGCGCGCATCATCGTCGCCTTTCCGCCCGGCGGCAGCATCGACACAGTCGCCCGGTTGACCGGCCAGCGCCTGGCCGACGCGCTGGGCCAGCCGTTCGTGGTCGACAACCGCGCGGGGGCCGCCGGCATCATCGGCACCGACGCCGTAGTCCGTGCCGCGCCGGACGGCCACACCCTGCTTATGGGCAGCGCCTCGGCCATCAGTTCCGCGCCCAGCGTCTACGCGAAACTGCCCTACGATCCGCTGCGCGACCTGGCCCCGGTCGCGCTTGTAGCCAACCAGCCCAACGTGCTGATCGTGCATCCGTCGGTGCCGGCGCGGACCTTGAAGGAATTCATCGCACTCGCGCGCAGCCGGCCGGGCACCCTCAACTACGGCTCGTCCGGCATCGGCGCCACCCAGCACATGTCGGCCGAGCTGTTCGCGATGATGACCGGCACCCAGATCGTCCATGTGCCCTACAAGGGCGGTGCGCCGGCGATGGCCGACCTGCTCGGTGGCCAGATCGACTTCATGTTCGATACCGCGCCGTCGTCGGTGCCGATGGTCAAGGCGGGCAAGGTGCGCGGGCTGGCGGTCACCTCGCGCGAGCGATCGAAGGTGTTCCCCGAACTGCCGACGATGGACGAGTCCGGTCTCAAGGGCTACGAGCTGCGCGGCTGGATCGGGCTGCTGGCGCCGGCCGCCACGCCGCGCGAGGTCGTGCTGCGTATCAATGCCGAGGTACACAAGATGCTTTCCGGCGATCTCCGTGCCCGGCTGTTCGAACTCGGGCTCGACGTCGCCGGAGGCAGTCCCGAATCGTTCGGCGCCTTCATCAAGGCCGACATTGCGCGCTATGCCTCGATCGTCAAGGCCGCCCGCATCCCGCCGCAGTGACCGGTCCCCGGCCGCCGGCACCGTGAACCGCGCATGAACCGCGCAGTGACCAGGAGACCGACATGACCTTCGCCATCGCAGGACGCTGCGAACGCACCGGGCGCTTCGGCGTCGCCATCTCGACCAACCCGGTGGCGGTAGGGGCGCGCTGCCCGTTCGTCGCGCCCAATGTCGGCGTGGTGGTGACCATGGCGACCACCGACCCTCGCCTCGGCCCGCTCGGATTGAACCTGCTGGCGCAGGGCTTCTCCGCCTCGGCGACGCTGGCGCATATCGCCGGCAGCGACCCGCGCATCGAGTTCCGGCAGATCTGCGTGATCGACCGCGATGGCAATGCCGTCGCAAGGACCGGTGCGAACAACAAGGTCTGGTCTGGCGCGGTCACGCGCCGCAACCTGGTCGCGATGGGCAACTACCTGACCAGCGAGCGGACCGCGCAGGCGATGGCTGCGTCATGGGAGGCCACCGCCGCGCTGGACATCGACGAGCGCCTGATGCTCGGCCTCGAGGCCGGCCGCGACGCCGGCGGCCAGGTCGGCGGACAGCATTCCAGCGCACTCAAGGTCTACGGCACGCAGATCTTCCCGTGGGTGGACCTGCGGGTCGACCACCACCCGGAGCCGATCGCCGAACTGCGCCGCATCTACGACATCCATCGCCCGCTGCTCCCGTACTATTACGGCCGTCCCGGCGACCCCGAGGCTTTCGGTCGCGAAAACGAATGGATGGAGAAACAGGGCAAGCCATACATCCTGTAGACCCTGCAGAACGAAGCATCCACAAGAAGGAGCATGCAATGCCCGTCACCGGTTCCGAACTCGTCGCCCAGGCCCTGGAGAAGCACGGCGTCGACACCTTCTTCTTCCTGATGGGCGCGCCTATGCTCGGCGCCGAGAAGGCCTGCATCGATCGCGGCATGCGCGGCATCGACGTGCGCCACGAGCAGGGTGCGGCGATGATGGCGCATGCCTATTCGCGCGTGGCCAACAAGTCGGGCGTGTGCATGGCCTGTTCCGGGCCCGGCACGATCAACCTGGTGAGTGGCCTCGCCACCGCGCTGGTCGACTGCGCGCCGGTGGTTGCGCTCGGCGGATCGAGCCCCTGGAGCGAGTGGGGAACCGGCAGCTTCCAGGAGATCGACCAGGTCGCGCTCGCGCGCCCGATGGTGAAATGGGCCGAGCGTTGCTACGAGACGCGTCGGATCCCCGAGATGATCGACCTGGCGTTCCGTACGGCGTGGGCAGGCAAGCCCGGCCCGGTCTACCTCGATTTCCCGACCGACGTGCTGCTCGGTTCGGTCGACGAGGCCGCGGTGGTCTGGCCGAAGGTGAGCGGCCCGGTGCGCAGCCGCCCACAGGCCGACGCCGCCGGCGTGGAGGCGGCAATCGGCATCCTCGCCGCGGCCGAGAAGCCGGTCGTGCTCTCCGGCAGCGGCGTGCTCTGGTCTGATGCCGCACCCGAACTGCGCTCGTGGATCGAGGCGAGCGGGATGCCGTTCTACACCACGCCACAGGGCCGCGGAGTGGTTCCGGAAGACCACCCGCTGTGCTTCCCGAACGCGCGGTCGACCGCCCTCAAGGAGGCCGATGCCATCCTGGTCGTCGGCACCCGCGTGAACTACGTGTTCGGCCAGCTCAAGCCGCCGCGCTTCCGCGCCGACGCCAGGGTGATCCGCATCGACGTCGATCCGGGCGAGATCGCCTCGACGCAGCGCCTCGACGTCGGGCTGGTCGGCGACGCGAAGGCCGTGCTGGTGCAACTGGCCACCGCGGCGCGGGGACGGGTCGATGCGGCACGCTACGCCGGCTGGCGCGAGCGCCTGCAGTCGATCAATGTCGAGAAGCAGGCGGCCCAGGAGCGCGACCTGTCGACCGACCAGATGCCCATCCACCCGCTGCGGCTGTGCAAGGAGGTACGCGACTTCATGCCGCGCGATGCGATCCTCTGCGTCGACGGCCAGGAAATCCTCAACTACGGCCGACAGTCGATCCCGACGCACGTGGCGGGGCATCGGCTGAACTCCGGTCCGTTCGGCACCATGGGGGTCGGCATGCCCTTCGGCGTGGGTGCGAAGATGGCCAAGCCCGGCACGCCGGTGATCGTCCTGCATGGCGATGGTTCGTTCGGCCTGAACGGGTTCGAACTCGACACCGCGGTGCGCCATCGCATTCCCGTACTGGTGGTGATCAGCCTGAACGGCGGCTGGACCGGTGACGCGGAGCGCAAGAAGCCCGGGCGCGACCTCGGCTACACCCGCTACGACCAGATGGCCATCGCCCTCGGCGCGCATGGCGAGTATGTCGAGCGGCCGGAAGACATCCGCCCGGCGCTCGAACGTGCGCAGCGCGCGGTCGATTCGGGCATCCCGGCAGTGGTCAACGTCGTCACCGACTATCGCGCACGCGCGGCGACCGTCCGCTTCTCGCAGATGAACACCTGACCACGGTACGCCGGCTCCCGCAGGACCCTCAACGGAGGAAATCGCCATGATCAGGATGCTCGCCCTCGGCCTTACCGCTGCCGGTTTCGCCGCACCGACGGCTGCCCAGTCCTGGCCGGCCAAGCCGGTGCGCATGGTGATCGGCTTCGCGGCCGGCGGCAGCGTTGACCTGGTCGGCCGCATCATGGCGCCGCGCCTGTCCGAGATGCTCGCACAGCCGGTGATCATCGAGACGCGCGCGGGTGCCGGCGGTAACATCGCCGGCGAACTGGTCGCGCGCGCGCTGCCCGACGGATACACGATCCTGCTCTCCAGCGGTGGCGCACTCGGCGGCAACCTCGCCATCTATACCCGGATGCCATACGACCCGTTGAAGGACCTCGCGCCGGTCGGCATGCTGGTCTACCAGGGCAACGTGCTGATCGTGAATCCCTCGGTACCCGCGAAGACGGTGGCTGACTTCATCACGCTCGCGCGCACGCGCCCGGGCGTGCTCAACTACGGGTCGGGAGGCAACGGTTCGTCGCAGCACATGTCGGGCGAACTGTTCGCCAGCCTGGCGAAAGTGAAGATGGTGCATGTTCCGTACAAGGGTGGTGCGCCGGCGATGGTCGACCTGCTCGGTGGCCAGGTCGACCTGATGTTCCAGACCATCCCCGAGGCGCTGCAGCAGGTGAAGGCCGGCAAGGTACGCGCGCTCGGGGTGACCGGCAGCCGCACCTCGGCGGCCCTGCCGGGCGTGCCCACCATCGCACAGGCACTGCCCGGATTCGAATTCGAAGGCTGGATGGGCGTGGCCCTGCCGCCAGCGGCGCCGGCGGCCATCATCGGTCGGCTGAATGCAGAGCAGAACCGCATCCTCGGCGAGAAAGACACGCGCGCGCGCCTGTCCGAAGCCGGGCTCGACATCGCCGGCGGTACCGCGGAACAGATGGCGGCGATGATGAAGGACCAGGCCGTGCGCATGGTGCGGCTGGCAAAGGAGGCCGGCATCCGTCCGGTCGACTGAACGAGGGTGGCAGTCTGATGGCACACGGCGGTTCCTGGGATTACATCATCGTCGGTGCCGGTTCCGCGGGCTGCGTGCTCGCCAATCGCCTGTCCGAGGACAGGCATGCGAAGGTGCTGCTGCTGGAGGCGGGCGGGGCCGACTGGCATCCGCTGATCCACATCCCGCTCGGTGTCGGCAAGCTGCACGAGCACGAACTGTTCGACTGGGGGCTGCACACCGAACCGGAGCCGGCGCTCGATGGCCGCTCGCTGGAGGCGATGCGCGGCAAGGTGCTCGGCGGGTCTTCGTCGGTCAACATCATGACCTGTACCCGTGGCGACCGGAACGACTACGAGCGCTGGGCGCGCGAGGGCGCAGCCGGCTGGGCATACGCCGACGTGCTGCCGTACTTCATGCGCAGCGAGCGCTGGGAAGGCGGCGCCAGCCAGTACCGTGGTGGCGACGGTCCGACCGGCGTGCAGTGGTCGCGCTTCAGCGATCCGCTGAACGAAGCCTGGCTGGAGGCCGGGCGCGCAGCCGGCTATCCGCTCAATCCGGATTTCAACGGCGAGCGGCACGAGGGCTTCGGCCGCGGGCAGTGCTTCATAGACCGAGGGCGCCGCTCGTCGGCGGCCGTCTCTTACCTGCGACCGGTTCGGGCGCGCCCCAACCTGAAGGTGGTGACGGGCGCCTGCGTCACGCGCATCGTCATCGAAGACGGCGCCGCCACCGGCGTCGAATATCGCATCCGGGGCGATGCGCGCCGGGCGCAGGCTTCGCGCGAGGTGATCGTCTCGGCGGGCACCTTCAACACGCCCCAGGTGCTGATGCTGTCGGGCATCGGCCCGGCCGCGCAGCTCGAGGCGCACGACATCCGGGTGCTGGCCGACCTTCCGGTTGGCCGCAACCTGCAGGACCATGTGGCCGTTGCGCTGACCTTCTCGCGCCAGGCACCAGGACCGTTCCAGGCCGAACTGCGCGCCGACCGGATGATCGCGAGCATGCTGCGCGCCTGGCTCACCGGTACCGGACCGGCCACGATGCTGCCCAGCGCGCTGTATGGGTTCGTGAAGTCGCGCCCGGAACTCGAGGTGCCCGACATCGAATTCATGTTCCGCTGTGCGCCGCAGAAGCCCGCGATGTGGTTCCCGCTGCTGCATCCGGCCGGTGCCGATGGCTACGGCATCCGTCCGGCGCTGCTGCATCCGAAGAGCCGCGGCGAGGTCACGCTGCGCTCCGCCGATCCGTCCGAACGGGTACGGATCCTGTTCAACCTGTTGTCCGATGCGCAGGACATGGCCACGCTGGTGGAAGGCTACGAGCGCGCGCGCGACCTGGCCCTGTCCGGGCCGCTGGCACCGTTCCGCGGCCGCCAGCTCGCCCCCGGGCCCGAGGTGCGCACGCGCGCCGAGGTCGAGGCGTGGATCCGGCGTACCGCGGTCACCGTGCATCATCCGGCGGGGACGTGCAGAATCGGTGCCGGACCGGATGCCGTGGTCGACCCATCGCTGCGCGTGCATGGCATCGAGCGACTGCGCGTGGCCGATGCGTCCGTGATGCCTGACCTCGTGTCCGCGCACATCAATGCCTGCGTGCTGATGATCGCGGAGCGTGCGGCAGACCTGGTCCGCGGGCAGTCGCTGCCAGCGGCAAGATCGAATCGAACGGGAGTGAACGCATGAAGAACCGGGTGATCGCAGTCGGCGCGCTGGCCGCGCTGGTGGCGTGCAGTGCCGTGTCCGCGCAAGGGTGGCCGAACCGGCCGATCCGCCTGATCGTGCCGTTTGCCGCAGGCGGGCCATCCGACGTGGTCGGCCGCGAAGTCGCCGCCCGACTGCAGGAAAACCTCGGCCAGCCGGTGATCGTCGACATCCGTGCCGGTGCCAACAGCACGATCGGCGCGACCATGGCGGCAAAGGCGAGCCCCGACGGCAACACGCTGCTCATCGGTTCGGTCGGTACCTTCGCGATCAACATGGTCAACTACAAGGATCCGGGCTACGACTCGCTGCGTGACTTCGATCTGCTCAGCCTGTCGGCGAACACGCCGAACGTGCTGGTGGCGAGCGCCAAGGTGCCCGCGACCAGCGTCAAGGAAGTGATCGCACTGTTGCGCGCGAACCCGGGCAAGCACACGTTCGGCGTCGCCGGGCTGGGCTCGTCCGGCCACATGACCTCCGAGCTGCTGATGCTGCGCACGAAGACCAGTGCGATCATCGTGCCGTTCAAGGGGGCTGGCGCGACCATGGGCGCGATGCTCGGCGGCGAGGTCGATCTCACCTTCACCAGCCTGGGCAGCGCGGCCAACCACATCCGCAGCGGCCGTCTGCGTGCCATGGCCGTCACCAGCGCCAAGCGCATCGCGCAGTTCCAGGACGTGCCCACGCTGTCCGAGCTCGGCTACAAGGACATGGAGATCCTCTCCTGGCAGGGTTTCGCGGCGCCCCGCGGGCTGCCGAAGGAGATCTTCAGCCGGCTGGAGTCGGCACTGATCTCGGTGGTCACCACCGGCCAGGGCCGCACCAACCTGGAGAACCTCGGCTGGGATATCGACGGCACGACGGGAGTGGTGTTCCGCGACAAGCTGTCGCGCGAGATAAGGCTGTGGCGCGAAGTGGTCACCACGGCAAAGATCAAGATCGACTGAAGCATCTCACGGAGGTTGGCATGGCACCGGATTCCGACGCGGCAAGGCGCGTCCTCGCAAACATCGATCGCGACGAGCTGGCCCAGCTCGGCTGCGACCTCACCGACATCCCCAGCCCGACCGGCCAGGAGAAGCAGGTCGCCGAGTTCATCGTCGACTGGTTCCGCCGCCAGGGCCTGAAGGCGATCACCCAGGAGGTCGAGGCCGGCCGGCCCAACGCGGTGGGCATCCTGAAGGGGTCCGGCAACGGCCTCAGCCTCGGTTTCAACGGACATACCGATACCAGCTTCACCGGCACCGACGAAGACCTGCGCATGGTGCGTTCGGTCGAGCCGCAGTCGGAGCTGCGCGGATCGATCGTCGACGGGCGAGTCGTCCGGGGGCTGGGCATCTCGAACATGAAGGGCGGTGTCGCGTCGTTCATGATGGCGGCCAAGGCGCTCAAGGCCAGCGGCGTCGAGCTCAAGGGCGATGTCGTGTTCGCGGCGGTGGTGGGCGAGATCTCGCGCACGCCGGTCGGGCCGTGGCAGTCGAAGGAGTACCGGGGCGAGGGGGCAGGTACCCGGCACCTGCTCACGCACGGCATGCATACCGACTACGCGGTGTGCGCCGACTGTTCCGACCTGAACATCGTGTGGACGCAGACCGGCGTCGTGCAGCTGAAGATCGCCACCTATGGCAAGGCCGAGGCTGCCTGGGGTTCCGACCGCGCGAAGATGCCCATGTCCGAGCTCAACGCCATCGTGAAGATGACCCGCGTGATCGCCGCGGTCGAGCAGTGGGCGGACGGATTCGAGCGCGACAACGTCTACCACTCGCCGACCGGGCCGCTGTTCCCGAAGGTGAACATCGGCGCGATCGAAGGCGGCGCGCCGTACCGGCCGAACTACTTCCCCGGCGTGTGCACGATCTACGTCGACATCCGCATGCCGCCCCAGGTGCGTCCGGTCGAGATCAAGGCGCAACTCGAGCGCGTGCTCGACGCACTGGGCATCGAGTACGAGATGGACCTGTACAAGTCGCTGCTCGGCCACGAGGGCAAGGGCGTGGAGCCGCTGGTCACCGCCGCCGAGGGCATCTATCAGCACCTGTTCGGCGAGGCGATCCGGCACGAGGCCCCCGACCGGGCCAGCATCTGGACCGACACCAACGTGTACAACGAACTGGGCATCCCGGCGATCAAGATCGGGCCGCGCGGCCGGCGCATCGGCCCGCGCGCCGAAGAGATCGAGATCGACGTGATGGTGAAGGCGGCGCAGGTCTACGCGCTGATGGCTCTCGACATCTGTTCCCGGCCGCGGCCGGCGAAGGGATGACCGTTCCGGGCGGCGGGGCGCCGGGCGCGCCCGGCCGCAACCGGGTCGATCCGAAGAAGCTGCTGCTCGGCAAGTGGACCGCGGTGGTGCCGCGCGACCGGGAGAAGCACTTCCTGGTGGTGAAGGTGCTGGACCCGGACGTGGCTGGCGCGGCACCGACGCATGTCCATCTCGAGGCCGTCCTCTCGCGCCGGATACTGACCGTACGGTGGCGCGAGTTGGAAGACGCGGCGGTGTGGAAGCAGGGCTGGGTACAGGTGTCCTAGGCGAGGATCATCCGCGCGTCGGCGATGACCAGCCCGTCTCCGGTCGCGATCACCGGGTTCAGGTCGATCTCGGCAATCGCGTCGCCGCCGGCTGCGGCAATGCCAGCCACCTTCACCAGCAGCGCCGCGAGTGCGTCGCGGTCGACCGCGGGCATGCCGCGCACGCCATCGAGCATCTTCTGCGCGCGGATGTCGCCGATCATCTCGAGCGCGTCCGCCCGGCTGACCGGCAGCGCGCGGAACACGACGTCGCGTACCGCTTCGACGAAGATGCCGCCGACGCCGAACAGCAGGACCGGACCGAACTGCGGGTCCTGTGAAACGCCGATGATCAGTTCGACACCGCGCGCGGCCATCGGTGCGGCCAGCACGCCTTCGATGCGCGCGCCCGGGACATGCCGCTGGACGTCGGCAAGTATCTCTTCCGCAGCGCTGCGTACCGCGGCCGCGCCCCGTACGCCCAGGCGTACGCCGCCAGCCTCCGACTTGTGCAGTATGTCGGGCGACACGATCTTCAGCGCCAGGGGCTGCTCGCCCAGTGCCGCGATCGCGGCTGCGGCATCCCCGGCGCCGCGCAGCAGGAATGCCGGTGCGAGGTTCGCACCGCAGGCGGCCAGCAGGTCGCGCGCTTCGGTCTCGAGCAGCGCAGTCCGGCCGGCGGCACGCGCGCCGGCGATGACGCCGGCTGCTGCTGGCGGCAGGGGCGCGGCAGCCGCCGTGGGTGGCGACGCCATCCGGCGGCGGGCCTCGGAATAGTCGGCTGCCGAGGCGAGGCACTGGGCAGCGATCTCGATGTGCCGGTAGAACGGCACGCCGGCCTTGCGCAGCACGTCGAGCGCCGGCGTCCGGTAGTGCGCGTAGTGCGACTGCACCACCACCGGCTTGCCGTGCCTGCGCATCAGGTCTGCAAGGTCACGCGCGACCTTGAACTCCATCTCGGCCACGCCTTCGCCATAGCGCCGCGCATAGCCGCCGAAGAAACCGGTCAGCATCAGGGCATCGACATTCGGATCGGCCAGGATGGCCTCGCCGCACAGCCCGTAGTACTCTGCGCGCGGATCGGTACCGCCCCCGGCATCCACCGGGTTCGAGATCGCGGACGCGTTGGGCACGATCTCGTGGATGCGTGCCTGGGTCGCCTCCGACAGCGGGGCGATCACCAGCCCGCGCTCGGACAGCGCCTCGGCGGCGACCGTTATCACGCCGCCGCCTTCCGACAGCACGGCCACGCGGCGCGAGCGCATCGGCGGCAGCAGGTACAGCGCCTCGGCCACCGGATACAGGCAATCGGAACGCTCCAGCAGCGTGATGCCCGCCTGCTTCAGGACGCCGGAAGCCACGGTGTAGTCGCCGGCGAGCGAGCCGCTGTGCGAGCGCGCGGCGCGCACGCCTTCGGCGGTGCGGCCGGCCTTGAACATGACGATCGGCTTCCTGGGCGTGACCCCGCGCGCGGCTGCGATGAACGCACGCCCGTCCTTGAAACCTTCGATGTAGGAGATGACTGCGCCGGTGTCGGGATCGTCGCCCATTGCGGACAGGTATTCATGGAACTGGATATCCGACTGGTTGCCTACAGAGAGCAGGGTGTTGAAGCCGAAATACTGGTGGAACTGCGCTTCGGCCAGGATCGACAGCATCACGTTCGCCGAGTTGGCGAGCATCGCCGCCGGCCCACGCGGGATGTCGAACCAGGCGATCGCGTTACAGGCCTGGCGCGCGGTGAAGATGCCGTTGGTGTTCGGCCCGATCAGCCGCACGCCGTAGCGGCGCGCGACCGCCACCGTCTGCTCTTCGAGCAGGCGGCCTGCTTCGCTCGCCTCGCTGAAGCCGCCGGCGAGCAGGAGCGCGCCCTTGACGCCCTTGCGGCCGCAGGCTTCGATCACCTCGGGGGCGGCTCTGGCCGGCGTGCACACCAGTGCCAGGTCGACTTCGCCGGGCACCGCCTCGATGGAGGCGTAGCACTTCAGGCCGAGGATCTCGCCCGACTTCGGGTTGATCGGAAGGATCTCCCCCTTGTAGTGGTCGGTGATCAGCGTGCGGATCGCCCGGTAGCCGCGCTTCTCCGGGTCGCTCGAAGCGCCGATCACGGCCAGGCGCCTCGGGTTGAGGATGCGATCGAGGGGATTGGCAGGGGTGGACGGAGAGATCGACATGTCGGCAACTGGACCCGGTGCGGATGAGATGCCCGGAGTGTAGACCGCGCGTGCGGCACCGACAACGCGTCCGGGCCTGCGGACCGGCGCCCGTGCGGCGCGGAAATGGGCATGATGGGCGCATGGACATCCTCTACCTGCTGGTCCCCCTGTCGGTCGTGCTCGCGATCGCTATCGGCGCGGCGCTCTGGTGGGCGGTACGCAACGACCAGTTCGAGGACATGGAAGGCCCCGCGCACCGACTCCTGCTCGATGACGACGACCGGGTGCTGCCGCAGCAGCAGCCCGGACAGAACCCGCCGGCGCAGGCCGATGCCGCGCCGGCGGTTCCCGTCCGCCACGGGGGGCTCGACCACCCGGGTTGATCCATATCAACAAACGATCCTCGCTGCATTGCGATCATTGATCGTCGCCAATCGAAGGCGGCACAACCCGTATCCGGACGGAGTGCATGATCATGCAGGCGGCATCAGCGGGCAATCAGGAACAGACCTACAACTACCGGGTGGTGCGCCAGTTCTCGATCATGACCGTGGTCTGGGGCGTGGTGGGCATGCTGGTGGGTGTCATCATCGCGGCACAACTGGCCTGGCCGGAACTGCTGCCCTCGGTGCCCTGGCTGTCATACGGGCGCCTGCGGCCGCTGCACACCAACGCAGTGATCTTCGCCTTCGGTGGCTGTGCCTTGTTCGCCACGTCCTACTACGTCGTACAGCGTACCTGCCACGTGCGGCTGATATCCGACAGGCTCGCCGCCTTCACGTTCTGGGGCTGGCAGGCGGTGATCGTTCTGGCCGCGGTGACCCTGCCGCTGGGCATGACCCAGGGCAAGGAGTACGCCGAGCTCGAGTGGCCGATCGACCTGCTGATTGCCGTGGTCTGGGTCAGCTACGCGATCGTGTTCTTCGGCACGATCATGAAGCGCCGCATCCCGCACATCTACGTCGCCAACTGGTTCTTCGGCGCATTCATCCTGACGGTCGCGATCCTGCACATCGTGAACAGCGCGGCCATCCCGGCATCGGCAACCAAGTCGTATTCAGCCTACGCGGGCGTGCAGGATGCGATGATCCAGTGGTGGTACGGCCACAATGCGGTGGGCTTCTTCCTGACCGCCGGCTTCCTTGGCATGATGTACTACTTCATCCCGAAGCAGGCCGGCCGGCCGGTCTATTCTTACCGGCTGTCGGTGGTG
>CAIQON010000340.1 GCA_903873475.1 uncultured bacterium | reverse complement strand
TCGTTCGCGGCGCGCACGCGTGCAACGTCTTCCGGGTGGACCAGCTGCCAGAAGGTTTCCGCGAAGCCGTCGAATGCCTCGCGTCCGATGCCGAAGATGCGCTTGGTCTCGTCGCTCCAGGTGAGCGTACCGCCGTTGAGGGACAAGGCCCAGCTGCCGATGCCGCCGACTTCCTGCGCCTGTTCGAGGAACAGCCGGTGGTCGCGCAATGCGTCCTCGGCCTGCACCCGTTCGCTGATGTCGCGGTTGATGCTGATCTCGCCGAGGTGCTGCCCGTCTTCGTCGAACAGCGGCGACAGCGTCACCTCGACGTGGATGCGGCGGCCATCCCGGGTCGACCGGACAGCCTCCCAGATGTGGGCCTTGCGCGTTTCGATGCGATCGGTCGCGGCGCGCAGTTCCGGCTCGCTGGCATCCGGACTGACCAGTGCGAGGTAGTTCTGGCCCAGGGCCTCGTCCGCGGTCCAGCCGAAGATGCGTTCGGCGCCGCGGTTCCAGGTGAGGACGCGATTGTGCACGTCCTTGGTGATGATCGCGTCGTAGCTCTGGTCGACGATCAGCGCGAGTTCCCGGTTGCGTGCCTGGGTCGCACGCAGCGCCGCCTCCGCCCGTTCGCGCTCGGTGATGTCGCGCACCATCGTGATCTCGCCGATGTGGCGTCCGTGCTCGTCGAACAGCGGCGAGACGTTAACGTCGACGTTGATCCGGGTACCGTCGCGCCGATGGCTCACGGTGCGCCACGTGCCCGGCACGCCGCGGCGCAGCAGCGCGATCCGCCGCGCGACATCGGCACCCGTCGATGCCGGCCGCACCAGCAGGGTCATGTTGCGCCCCACGGCCTCGGCCGGGCCCCAGCCGTAGATGCGCTCGGCGCCCTGGTTCCACGACAGCACGATGTTGTCGAGGTCCTTGATGACGATGGCTTCCGAACTCTGCTCGACCACCGCCGCGAGCAGTCGGTTGCGCGCCTCGCTGGCGCGCAGGGCCTGCTCGGCCTCGATGCGGGCGGTCAGGTCGCGCGAGATCGTGATCTGGCCTGCCAGGCGCCCTTCGGCATCACGCAGCGGCGACAGGCTGATCTCGACGTCGAGGAGGCGGTCGTCTGCGGTACGGCTGCGGCTGCGCCGGGTCATGGAAACCCCCGCGCGCAGTCGCTCGATGCGCAAGGCGACCTTCTCCGGCGATGGATCCATGTCCAGCAGCTCGGTCGCGTTGCGGCCGACCGCGTCGGCGGCTGCATATCCGAACAGCCTGGCTGCGCCGGCGTTCCAGATGACGATCCGGTTGTCCAGGTCGCGCGTGATGATCGCGTCCTGGCTCTGGTTCACGATCTCGGCGAGCAGGCGGTTCTCCGCCTCGCGTTCGCGCAGCTGCCGTTCGAACACCACCCGGCGGGTGACATCGATCGACACGCCGCGGTAGCCGCGGAACGCGCCCTCCGGGGTGAAGATGGGTTCGCCGCTGATCGACACATGGCGGGGTGTCCCGTCAGCTGCCACGCGCGACAGCACGAGTTCACGGAAGGGTTCATGGCGCGCGAGCTGTGCCTTGTGCGCGGTCCACGCCGCCTCGTCCGTGCCGGGCAGCCAGGGCAGTTCCCAGAGGTGGCGGCCCAGGCAGTCTTCGGCCACCAGGTCACGCGAGGTGACCGCCCCTCCGGACATCACCGTGAAGCGCAACTGCTCGTCCTGTTCCCAGTACCAGTCAGAAGAGAACTCGATCAGGCTGCGGAAGCGTGCTTCGCTCTCGCGCATCGCGTCCGTCGCGTGCCGCCGCGCGGTGATGTCGCGCACGATCGCGATCGTGTACGGCGTGCCGTCGCCGTTGCGTGCGACGGTGGTCGTCACCAGGCCCCATATCCAGCTGCCGTCACTGCGCCGATAGCGCCGCTCCAGCGCGGTGGAGGGCACCTCGCCGGCCAGCAGCCTGGCGCGGGCCTCCTGGATCGCATCGGATTCGTCCGGATGAATCAGCGCGTCGAACGGCAGCGCGAGCAATGCCTCGCTGGTGTAGCCGAGCAGCTCGCAGAACGCGTCGTTGATGCTCAGGTGCCGCCCGTTCGCATCGACGTGGGTGATACCGACGCCGGCCCGGTCGAAGGTGGCCTGGTAGCGGTGTTCGGCGTCTGCCAGCACCTGCGCACTGCGCCGCTGGTCGGTGAGGTCTTCGATCACGAGCACGGTGAACGACGGACACCCTGCGCCATCGCTTACCAGCGACACGGTGACGTTCGCGAAGAGCCAGCTGCCGTCCGCGCGCCGGAAACGCCGTTGCAGGTTGTAGTGTTCGCGTTCGCCGGCGAGCAGCGAGTCGCGCAGCAGGAGGCTGAGCGGCAGGTCGTCCGGATGCGTCTGCGCGCGGAAATCCAGCGCCAGCAAGGCCGCCTCGTCGTGGCCGGTCATCTCGCAGAACGCCGTGTTGACGCGGATGCGCCGTCCGTCGAGGTCCGCGACCACGATGCCGGTGCGCGCGGTGCGGAAGATCGCATCGATCACCGCTGCCTGCGGGCGGGTCGGCGCCTGCATCGACATCCCCGCCTCGACCCGCGACGGTTCTTCGGCTGCCAGGAGGGCGGGCGGCAGGGGCTCGTTCATCGCGTCTGCAAGCGCATCATGCGGGCGCCGGTCACTTGCGAAGCGGGCCGGCCCGCTCGCCGACCTGCGGGGGGGCGACCTTCAGGACTTCCTCGACGGTGGTCAGGCCGGCGGCGACCTTCATCGCGCCGCTGATGCGCAGCGGCTTCATGCCGTCGCGCGCAGCCTGTTCGGTCAGTTCCAGAAGGTCGCAATCGGTCTGTATCACCCGGCGCAGGTTGGGCGACAGCACCATCATCTCGTAGATGCCCGCGCGTCCCCGGAAGCCGGTCATCCGGCATTCCAGGCAGCCGTTCGCACGGTAGACGATATCGGGCTTGCGCGCCTTCCATGGCGCGACCAGCAGGCTCCAGGCTTCCTCGTCGAGCGGCGCGGGTTCCTTGCAGTGCGGGCAGAGCGTACGCACCAGGCGCTGCGCCATGACGCCAAGCACGGTTGCGTGCAGCAGGTATGGCGGCACGCCGATGTCCAGCAGGCGCGTGATCGCCGACGGCGCGTCGTTCGTGTGCAGCGTCGACAGCACCAGGTGGCCGGTGAGCGACGCCTGTATCGCCATCTCGGCGGTTTCCTGGTCGCGGATCTCGCCGACCATGATGATGTCGGGATCCTGGCGCAGCAGCGTACGGATGCCGCTCGCGAAATCGAGGCCGATGTTGTGCTGGACCTGCATCTGGTTGAACGCGGGCTCGACCATCTCGATCGGGTCTTCGACCGTGCAGACGTTCACCTCCTCGCTGGCCAGGTGCTTGAGCGTGGAGTAGAGCGTGGTCGTCTTGCCCGAGCCGGTGGGGCCGGTGACCAGCACGATGCCGTTGGGCTTGGTCACCATGCCGTTCCACTTCCCCAGGTCTTCGTCCGAGAAGCCGAGGTCCTTGTAGTTGCGAAGCAGCACCTCGGGGTCGAAGATACGCATGACCAGCTTTTCGCCGAATGCGGTGGGCATCGTCGACAGGCGCAACTCGATTTCCTGGTTGTCGGGCGCCACGGTCTTGATCCGGCCGTCCTGCGGCCGGCGCTTCTCGACGACGTCCATCCGGCCCTGCACCTTGATCCGGCTGGTCATCGCCGCCAGCACCGGGGTGGGCACCTGGTAGACCTGGTGCATCACGCCGTCGATGCGGAACCGTATGTTGCTCACATCGCGGCGTGGTTCGAGGTGGATGTCGCTCGCGCGCTGTTCGAACGCGTAGTGCATGAGCCAGTCGGTGAGCGACACGACATGCGCGTCGTTGGCGTCGAGGGACCCCTTCTTGCCGAGCTGCACCAGCTGCTCGAAGTTGGCGAGGTCGGACATCGCGCCGCCCTGCGCAGCGGAAGCCCCCTTGACCGACTTGGCGATCGTGTAGAACTCGACCAGGTAATTGCTGATCTCGGTCGGGCTCGCAATCACCCGCTTCACGTCGCGCTTCAGGATGTGCCTGAGTTCAGGCTCCCATTCGACGATGAACGGCTCGCACACCGCCAGCGTCACTTCGCGCGCCGTCACCGCCACCGGCAGGATGCGGAAGCGGGTGGCGTAGGCGTTCGACACCACCTGCGTCACGCCCGCGAAGTCGATCTTGAAGGGATCGATCTTCAGGTACGGCAGGCCGGCCTTCTCGGCGAACCACTCGGTCAGGTTGTCCAGCGCGAGCAGCTTGCGCCCCGGGCGGGGATCCTTCCATTTCTGGTCGGCCACGATCGCGAGCGGATGCAGGTCGGACTTGCTGAAGCGGCCGCCTCGGGTCAGCAGCCCCGCCTGCTCGGCGTCGATGATCGCATCGGCCAGCAGGTCGGCCGCGACGGCATCGAGGCTGACCCGGCGGCCAGTCGGCGTTCCGGCGATCGCCGAGGCGGGCCGGGCGGGCGATGCTGGAGCAGCCGGGGCTGGGTGCGTGGATTGCACGGTGGTGGGGCGCGCCTGGTTCGCGGTCGTGGGAAGCATGGAGAGACTGCAGGAGCCGGAATGCCCTGCACGTCCCTTAACGGCCCCAGCGGCGGCTGACTTGAGGAATGTCGCTCTGGTGACAGTCTGGCAGGGCAGCCCTGATTATGCGCGGGATTGGCGTCATTTCAAACGGTTACACCCGAAACCGGCAGCAATACCTTCGCAGCCGGAGGCAATCCGGTCATCCGTAGGTTGCAGTACCCGCCATCGTCTGTCCTCCACCCGGGCCGGCTGCCCAGACCTGCGCCGAGCGCGCGTCCGCCGCCGGGATGCCGTTGATCGTCAGTGGCAGGCCGGCGAAAGTGGGTGCCAGTGCCCGGTATTCGAACCGAGACAGCCTCAGTCCGGGGGCCGCGCGTGCGTGCGCGAGATCGAGCAGCAGGGTCGCCTGCAGCGGACCATGCACGACCAGCCCCGCATACCCCTCCGTTCCGGTCGCATAGGGGGTGTCGTAGTGGATGCGATGGCTGTTGAACGTGAGTGCCGAGTAGCGGAAGAGCATGACCTCGTCGGCTACCAGCGTGCGTGACCAGGGCGGGTTCGCCGGGCCGGGGCGGGCTGCCGGGACCGGATCGCCGGGCCGCGCCGCTTCCCGGTAGACGATGTCATGCTCCTCGACGATCGCCACGCCGGCCGCGCTGGAGATCGTATGGCGCACGGTGACGAACACCAGGGTGCCGGTGCGCCCGCTCTTGGGCTCGACCGAGACGATCTCGGACACACGCGTCGCGCGGTCGCCGATGCGCAGCGGGGCCGACCACTCCATGCGGCCGCCAGCCCACATGCGGCGTGGCAGCGGCACTGGCGGCAGGAAGTCGCCACGCTCCGGATGTCCGTCGCGCGCGATCCGGGAGGCCCGGCATGCGTCGAGGAAGTAGAGCCAGTGCCATGCCGGCGGCAGTTCATCGCCCTGCGCCGGCGTGCCGGCGTCCCGGTCGAGCGTGGCGTACATCGCCCTGACCGGCCATTCGGTGACCGTGTCGTGTTCCTCGCGCCGGCGCCCGACCCAGTCGCGGAAGCCTTCGAATGCCGTGTCTGACATGGCTTGTCGTCCTATCCTGCAGTGAGTCCGTGCGCTTCGTAGACGGGGGCGGCTGCCGCCGATGTCAGGAAGGCGATCAGCGCCGCGCCACCGCCCGGGTTCGCGCTGCCGGCGAACACACCGGCGGCGTTGGCGAAGATCTTCTGCACGCCGGCGGGCAGCGGACCGACCACGTCGATGCCCGGTACCGCACGCAGTTCGGAGATCTGCTGGATGCCGATCTGTGCACCGCCGGCGACCAGGACTTCCCCGACCAGCCCCCCGGGGCGGGTGCGTGTCTTCGGCCGCACCTGCTCTGCCAGGCCGAGGGTGTCGAGCAGGCTGGAGAAGTACATGCCGCTGGCGCCCTCGGTCGTGTGCGCGATCGACTCGGCATCGAGCAGCATCTGCCGGAACGCATCGACCGTATCGATCTTCGGATGGGGCGTCCCGGACTTCACGCCGACTCCGACGCCTGAACTGGCCAGCGGGCGCATGCTCGAGCGATCGATCACTCCCCGGGCTGCCAGTTCTTCGAGCGTGGGCGTGCCGAGCAGCGCGACATCGGCAGGCTCCCCGGCCGCAATGCGCCGCAGCAGCGCCTTCGCTGCATCGAACACGACCTCGACCGGCACGCCGCCCGGCGACCTGAACGAGGGCAGCAGTGCTTCGGTGACACCGCGCACGCTGTTGCTGGCGAATATCCTGAGGGCCATCGTGGCCTCCTCTTCTTCTGCTGGGTGCGGATCAGGGTCCGGACGACGGGGCCCGCACGGCTTCGGTGCGCTGTCCGGCGCGGGGCAGGCGCAGCTGCAGCCGGTCTGCAATGCAGGTGTCCGGAGACCGGCGGAGTCTACGCCAGGGTCGTCACATCGGTTTCGCGCCCGACTGCTTGACGACCCTGGCCCAGCGCGCGACTTCGTTGCGGATGAAGGTGCCGAACTCTGCCGGGGATGAACCGATCGCGCGGATATCGAGGTTTTCGAAACGCTCGCGTACCTCGGGCAGCTTCATCGCCTTCACCGTTTCCGCATGCAGGCGGTTGACGATCTCCTTCGGCGCCGCAGCCGGCACCAGCAGGCCGTACCAGGTGGTCGCCTCGAGTTCACGGTGCCCGGCTTCGACCACGGTGGGCACGTCCGGCGACATCGTCGAGCGCTGCGGGCTGCTGACCACCTGACCTCGCAGCCGGCCGGACTTCACCTGCTGCGAGGCCACGACGGTGGTGACCGCGCCCAGTGCGATCTCGCCGCCGAGCACCGCGGTCGCTACCTGCGGCGTGCCCTTGTAGACGATGTGCGCCATCTTCGTCCCGGTGAGATCCATCAGCATCTCGATCCACAGGTAGGAGCCGGCGCCGGCCGAGCCGACGTTGAGTTGTCCCGGACGCGCTCGAGCGAAGGCGATCAGTTCCTGGAACGACTTGACCGGCAGCGACGGATGGGTGACCAGGAAATAGGAACCCGACCCGAGCAGCGACACGGGTGCGAAGTCGCGCAGCAGGTCGTAGCCGAGCTTGTCGTACATGGACGCGCTGGTCGCGTGCGATACGTTGGCGAGGAACAGCGTGAAGCCGTCCGCCGGCGCACGCGCGGCGATCTCGGCGCCCAGGTTGCCGCCAGCCCCCGGGCGGTTGTCGACCACGATCGGCGTGCCCAGGGCCGACGACAGTGGCGCAGCGATGATGCGGCCTACCGCGTCGTTGGCCGCGCCCGGCGCGAACGGCACGACCATGCGGATCGGCGCATTCGGCCATGCGGGCTGTGCATGCGCCGCCCAGGGCAGGGCACCGGCCGCCAGCAGCGCGCAGGTGCGCGCGGCGAAGGCGAGGCGGGACAAGGGGTTTCGCCGCCGGCCGGCAGCGGTTGCACGGACGGCGGACGGAAAGCAGGACGGCAGCGGCGGCAGATACGTCATGGCATTCACCGGAAGTTGCGGAAGACGCTTGGCGGGGTGGCCGCAGCCACGGCCCCCGCCGGGGCTGTCAGGCACGATGTCAGTCGATCGTGCCGGCGCGGCGAACGCTCGCGATGAGCGAACTGCGCATGAGGAAGGCCTTCTGCCTGGCCGGGTCGGCCTCGGTTGCCCGCAGTTCGTCCAGCCGGCGCTGGCGCGCCGCAGGGTCCTTCTCTTCCAGGCGCTTCTTGTTGTTGATGGTCTGCTCCTGGATGAACTCGGCGTTCAGCGTGCGCCGGCGGCGCTGGTAGCGGTCGAGGCGCTCCTCGCCCGCGCCGGCGCGGGCCGCCTCGAGGGTGTCGACCAGTTCCATCGCGTCATGGATGCCGCAGTTGAGCCCCAGCCCGCCGATCGGGTTGTTCAGGTGGGAGGCATCACCGGCAAGATAGATGCGCCCGACGCGGAACTGTGCGGCAATCCGCTGGTGCACGTTGTAGATCTTGCGATGCACGACATCGTCGAGCGTGCAGCTGCCATCGAGTCCCTGGATGCGTCCCAGGACCGAGGCGTCCGCCAGCGCCTGTGCGTCGGTCTCGGATTCGCGGGTCGGCATGACGGCGCGCCAGCGGCCCTTCATGTCGTCGCCGGCGACCTTGAAGATCATCGCCCATTCCTCGGAGCCCGCGAGGTAGTTGCGGTAGCAGCAGCCGAGCGAACGCTCGAAGTCGTGCACGGTGGTGAGCACCGTGAACCGCTCCGGGAAGGTGAAGCCCTCGAACGGGATGTCGAGCAGCTTGCGGATCGTGCTGCGGCCGCCGTCGGCGGCCACCAGCCAGTCGCAGTCGAGCTGCGACAGTTCGCCGTCCCGGCGGACCGTGACCTTGACCCCACGGTCGTCCTGTACGGCGTCCACCACCTCGGTGCCCAGTTCTGCGCTGCAGCCGGGATGGGCGGCGATCTTCGGCAGCAGCATCTGCACGAGCTTGTGCTGTTCGGTCTGCACCGCGAACGGGAACTTCGTCTCGTCGCGCAGCAGTTCATGGTCGAACTGCGCGACCCGCGTCCGGCTGTCGCGATCCCAGAACTGGAAGTAGCGGCAGACCAGGCCCTTGTCGATGAACTCGTCGACGAAGCCGAGGCGGTCGATGTACTCGAGCGTCGACGGATGCGTCGTCGCCGCGCGCGGGTTGTCGTCGATCTCGCGTGCGGCCTCGAGCAGGGTCACCCGGAAGCCGCGCTGCGCGCAGGCGAGCGCGGCGATCACGCCGGTCGGGCCGCCGCCCGAGATCAACACATGTCTTTCGCTCGTCGCTGCCATCAGTGCGCTTCGCCGGAGAAGTTCTGCATGATGGTGCTCTTCGCCACGCGCACGCTCTTCATCGGCGCAGGCGTGTTCCGGCTGCGTCCGACGAAGCGCGGAATGCCGTCGGTCACCACCGCGCCTACCGCGGCGATGTCGCCGTTGCGCAGGGCGTCCAGGGCATTGTTCTTCGTCCCGCCGACGCAGGCGTCCAGGATGACCACGTCCGCATCCTTGCCGGCACGCAGGAAGCCGTTGTTCAACCGGTAGATGGTCGCGTTGTTGCCGGTGGCGGCGGCGATCGCCCACTCCACCGGCATCCGGGTGAGGCTGGCCAGGTGGGTGATCGTGTACATCATGCCCAGCGGCATGATGCCGGAGCCGGTCGGGGTGTCGGTGGCGATCAGGAATCGATCGAACTGATCGGCTTCGCGCGCCATGTCACCGAGCATCAGCAGGGTACGCAGGTTGCCAGCGGTGCAGACCTGCATCGCGATCGTGCTCTCGTGCAGGATCCGCGGGAAGTCGGTGTCCGGCATCGCCACAGGGCCGCCGTTGATGTGGAAGGACACGTCGGGCTGCATCGCCAGCAGGTGGTCGGCCCAGATGCCGGACGAACCCGGGATCGACGACCCGCCGGTATGGACGGTCGTGATCATGCCGTGCTTCTTCGCCCAGCCGATCATCGGCACGTAGTCGAATGGCGTCTTCACCGCACCGAAACCGGCCTTGGCGAGCCACAGGCCCTTGGATGCAACCTCGGCGAAGTCGGCCTCGACCAGCCCCGGCTCAAGGATGATCGACCCGGCATGGACCTTCATGCCGCCCGGGCGCAGGTGCTCGAAGCACTTCATGGCGGCGACCGCGAGCGCCTTGACGCCCTCCGGGTCTTTCGGACGCCCCGGCACGTGCACCTCCGAGGCGCTGATCGCGGTGGTGGTGCCGCCGTGCACGTAGCTTTCAAGGAAGCCGACCGTCTTCTGGCGCGGCGTGTAGTCGCCGAAGGTGTTGTGCACCTGCGAGTCGATCAGGCCCGGGATCGCGGTTGCCCCGCCGGCGTCGATCACCACGTCGCAGGCCTCGACCTTGTCGGCCGATACCGTGCCCACTTCGACGATCTTCCCGTCGGCCATCAGGATGGTGTCGCCGCTGGCGAAGGGGTCGCGCCAGTCGCCGGTGACGATCGTGGCAAGGTTGACGATGGCGGTCTTCATGGAAATCTCCGGGCTTCGATGCGTGGAAGGTGCGCGCCCGCAGGAAGGCGGCAGGGTAGCGGATCAGGTGAGGCCGTCCTGGCCCTTCGCGTCGGACAGCTTCAGCCCGCCGACACGGGCGTTGATCCGGCCGCGGTTGGCGACGCAGAAGATCACCGCGATCTCGTCGGGCATCGGCGCGTCGGGCAGGTTCACCGACATGCCGTCGTAGTGCGAGCGCACGTACAGCGCATCTTTCGAGGCGAGCGGCACATCGATGGTCGTGCCGGGCGCAGCCCGTTTGGAGTACGAGGAGATCCATGCCTTGCCGCCGCCCAGGGCCGCGCGCAGCGGCTCGGCGAAGGCGGTGGTGAGCAGGGCGTTCGCATGCTCCTGCTCGCCGTCGAGGCCGACGATGCCGGCTTGCCGTAGCTCTGCGCGCTGTAGGGTGCCAGCGCCGCGACTGCCGCCTCGGCCAGCTGGTGCCCCAGGGCGACGCTGGCATCGATCATCGGCTTGAGGTCTTCGACGTAGCCGCCGGCATGGGGGTTGGCCACGATCGCGACGGCCGCGACCTTGCGCAGTGGCGGGTCGCCGGCAACCCCGGAGGCTTCATACAGGGTGTCGACGATGGTGTAGGTGCGGCGAACGATGAGTTTCATGCGGGTCTCTTCGGTGCTGTGTGCGTTGACACCGTACGGTGGCGCGGTTGACATGGCGCAAGGGGTAAAAATATGATTGTCAGACAATGCTGTCAAGGCAACCGCCGCTGCAACCACGGCTTGCCCGATTCCCCACGCGGACGACGCCATGCAAGGTTCCACCATCCTGTTCTCGGAAATGACGCCCCAGCCTGCCTGGGAGGCGGCGTTCAACACCTGGTACGACACCGAGCACATCCCGCTGCGCATGGCCTGCCCGGGGTTCGCGAGCGCCCAGCGCTACCGGGCGAGCGCGAGTGCCAGCTACCTCGCCGTCTACGAGATGGGAAACGCGGGCGATCTCAGGACGCCCGAGTACTCGAAGGTGAAGGGTGAGCCGAGCGCGCAGACGCGCACGATGCTCGGCGGCGTCGCCGGCTTCACGCGCTACATCTGCAACCAGGTGGGCGAGCAGCGCCGCGGCGGACTGGACGCCGATCCGCTGTCGGCACCGCTGCTGTTCGCGGTGTTCTTCGACGTGCCGGTGGCACGCCGCCCGGCCTTCGCCGACTGGTACGACCACGATCACCTGCCGCGGCTGGTCGAGTGCCCGCACTGGTGGATGGCGCGGCGCTTCGAAGTGGTCGACGGCGACCCGGGCCGCTGGACGCACCTCACCTTGCACTACCTCGGCGACCGCGCCGCGCTCGAATCCCCGGAGCGCGCGCATGCACGGGCCTCGGCGGCGCGGCTGGCGTTCGCGGCCGAGCCCTGGTTCAGGCCCGAGTACCTGACCTTCACCCGTCACGGCGAACGCCAGCGCGGCACCGCCGCCGCCGGCTCGCGCTGACCGGCCTGTCGTCGATGGACCTGAAGGTGGTGCCGCGCACGGTATTGCACCTCGCGGCGGAGAATCTCCGGCAGGCGATCTTCTCCGGCGTGTTCCAGCCCGGTGAGCGCCTGGTCGAGGCGGCCCTCTGTCGCCGGCTCGATATCAGCCGGGCGTCGCTGCGCGAGGCGCTGCGCATGCTCGCGGCCGAGAAGCTGATCACGCTGGTGCCCAACCGCGGCCCGTCGGTCGCCGCCATTTCCTGGACCGAGGCCGAGGAGATCTACGACGTGCGCGCGCTGCTCGAGGGCGAGGCCGCCTTCCGTGCCGCCACCCGGCTCGACACGCAGGGGCTGCACGCCATGCACGGCGCGCTGGCCGAGTTCGAGCGTGCCGTCGTCCGGCGCGATCCCGCCGGCCGGCTGGCCGCCACCACGCGCTTCTACGACGCGCTGCTCGGTGGCTGCGACAGCGCGGTGATCGCCGAGCTCCTGCAGGGGCTGGTCGCCCGCATCACCTGCCTGCGTGCGCGATCGATGCAGCGTGCAGGCCGGGCGCGCGAGAGTGCCGCCGAACTGCGCCGCCTGCTTGCCCGGCTCGAGGCTCGGGACGCGGCCGGTGCACGCACGGCCGCGATCGACCATGTCCGCAGCGCCTGCGCGGCTGCCCGCGCAGCCTCCACTGGCGTGCGCGCGGCCTGATGCCGCGCGCGTGCTGGCACGGGATTCGCTTTTCCTGAAGGTCCATGCAGCCTGCCTGGTCCCACTTGACGAAGGAGCACTGCCGATGCGCGCGCCCGCTACTGATCGAGACACCAGACCTTCAGGCTGCGGCCGGCGACCGTCAGGGGCCGGTTCCGCGGAGGCGAAGCCCGGTCGGCCGCGCCCCGGTGTGTTCGTGCTGGCCGCAGCGATCCTTGCCGGTCAGGCAGCCTCGTCGTCCGCGCAGGAATGGCCGCAGCGACCGGCGCGTATCATCGTTCCGTTCAGCGCGGGCGGCAACACCGACAGCATCGCGCGCATATCCGCCGACTGGCTGACCACGCGGCTCGGGCAGAACGTGCTGGTCGAGAACCGGCCCGGTGCCAGCGGCAGCATCGCTACCGAGCTGGTGGCGCGCGCGCCGGCCGACGGCTACACGATGCTGATGGGTACCCCGACGCAGCTTGCGATCTACCCTGCGATGGCCAAGGTGCCCTACGACCCGGCACGCGACTTCGCGCCGATGTCGATCGTCGGAACCAACCCGTATGCGCTCGCAGTTCATCCCTCGCTGCCGGTGAAGACGCTGAAGGACCTGGTCGCACTGGGCAAGGCGCGTCCCGGTGCTATGCCCTACGGCTCGGCCGGAAACGGTGCTGGTACCCACCTCACGATGGCGATGTTCCTCTCGCGCGCCGGCATCGAGATGAACCACATCCCTTACAAGGGTGGCTCGGTCGCGATCGCCGAACTGGTGGGCGGCCAGGTCGTCGCCTACTTCGGCAACGTCGCGGAGATCGTGCCGCAGGCGCGCGCCGGCCGGGTCCGCGCGCTGGCCGTGTCCGGGCTGAAGCGCTCGCCGCAGCTGCCGGAAGTCCCGACCGTCATCGAACAGGGCTATCCCGGCTTCCATGCATTCACCTGGAACGGCATCCTCGCACCGGCGAAGACCCCGCCGGCAGTGGTCGCGCGGGTGGCGAAGGAGATCGCCGCCGCGGTGCGTGATCCCAGCGTGGTCAAGCGGCTGGATGCGATCGGCGTCGAGCCGCTGGGCAACACGCCGGCGGAGTTCACCAAGGTGCTCGAAGAGTCGATAACGATCTACGCTGACGTGGTACGCATCTCCGGCGCGAAGGCCGAGTGATGGTGTTCGATACTGCATTGACCGGCGGGTACCTGGTCGACCCTGCACAGGGACTCGACGGCCGCTACGACATCGCCATCAGCGGCGGCCGGGTGGCCGCCATCCAGGCGCACGGCGGTACCCTCGCGGCGCGCGAGCGGATCGACGTATCCGGCCGGCTGGTGATCCCGGGCATGGTCGATACCCACGCCCATGTGTTCCGGCATGTGACCGGCCGCTTCGGGCTGGATGCCGACCTGTGCGGCGTCCACTCCGGCGTGACCACGCTGATCGACCAGGGCGGGCCGTCCTGCATCACGCTGCCGGCCTTCCGCGAGAACGTCGTCAGGACCAGCCGCTCGCGCGTGTTCACCTACCTGTCGGCATACCTCGTCGGCGGCCTGGAGGGACACTACTATCCTTCGCTGTATCGTCCGGATTGCATCGATGTCGAGGCGACCGTGAAATCGGCGCTGGCCAATGCCGACCTCGTGAAGGGCTTCAAGGCACATGCCGAAGTCGGCGGTGCAGCGCGCTGGGGGCACGAAGTCATGCAGCGCTGCACCGAGATCGGCCGTGGCGCGGACCTTCCGCTGTACATCCACTTCGGCCAGCTGTGGCCGATGCCCGACGCCAGCGAGGCGGCGGGACGCGAGCCGATCGACGCCGACGACATCCTGGCCCAGGTGGTGCCGATGCTGCGTGCCGGTGACATCCTGGCGCATCCGTTCACCCGGCACCCCGGCGGCTTCGTCAATCGCGAGGGCAAGGTACACCCGGTGGTGCGCGAGGCGCTGGCCATGGGCATGAAGATCGATGTCGGCCACGGCTCGCACTTCAGCTTCAACATGGCCCGCATCGCGCTCGATGCCGGCATCGTTCCGCATACGCTCGGCGCCGACATGCATGGCTACAACACGCCGGTGCCACCGCCGCCGGGCACGCCCGAGCAGCACTCCGACCAGGAGCACATGTTCTTCGGCAAGCAGCGGTTCTCGCTCGCCTCCGCGATGACCGCGATGCTGGCGCTCGGCCTGCCGCTGCAGCATGTGGTGCGCATGGTGACGGTGAACGCAGTCGAGATCTTCGGCCTGCCGTCCGAACTGGGCACCCTGCGGCCGGGCAATCCCGCCGACGTGACGGTGCTGCACGACGAGGCCGGGCGCTTCCCCATGACCGACAACGAGCAGACCACGGTCATGGCCAGCCGCCTGCTGGCGCCGGATTTCTGCATGGTTGAAGGCGTGCGCCACGACGCGACCTCGGCCATCCTGCCGCGGGTCGAACGGCTGGCAGCATGAGCGGGGCATCGGCCGCGGGGCTGCCCCCTGCGGCCGCCGCTGCCGTGATGGACGGTCCGCACGGGCCGGCTGCGCTTGCTGCCCGCTTCGCGGGTGCGGCCTGGCTGGATGTGGTGACCCGGCGCGAGGCGCTGCCGGCGCTCGATGACGCAGTGCTGCTGCATGCCGGTCCGGCGTTCGAGGGTGCACTGCCGGCACCGGTGCGCAACGCGGCGATCCAGGCGCTGCGCTTCGAGCGCCTCGCCGCCGACGACGCCGAAGGCGCCAGCCTCCTTGCCTCCGGCCGGGTTCGGCTGCAACCCGCGCAGGACCATGGCGTGGCCACGCCGCTGGCCCAGGTGGTGTCGGCTTCGATGCCGCTCGCGCGCGTCGGCAGCGCGCGCCGCACCTTCCTCGCGCCGCTGGTCGAAGGTACGCCGCCTGCGCTGCGCTTCGGGTCGGCCGATCCGGCCTGCATCGGGCGCATGGCGGCGATCGCCGCGCTCGGGCTGCAGGTGCTGGCACCCCTGCTGCGTGCACGTCCGGTCGCGCTTGCAGCGGTGATCGAACGCGCACTGGCCGCCGGCGACGAATGCCATGGGCGCACGGCTGCCGCGAACGAGGCGCTGCTCGCGGCCATCGACGGCCTGGCGGCTGCAGATGCAGCCCTGCCGGCATCGAACCCGAACTTCGTCCTGCCGGTGCTGATGGCTGCCGCCGGATGGCTGCTCGCTGGCGGCGATGCCGACCCGCTGCCCGGTCGCATCGCCGGTGCTGGCGGCAATGGCATCGATTTCGGCCTGCGCGTGCATGGCCGCCAGGGCTGGACGTGTGTCCCAGCCCGGCCACCGGTGGGCGGCAGGCTGCCCGGGCGCGAGGCTGCCATGCCGCTGGGTGCGATCGGCGACAGCGCGGTGATCGACTTCTGCGGGCTGGGCGGGCAGGCGATGCACCTCGCGCCCGCGCTGGCGACGGAGTGGGCGCAATGGCTGCAGGGCGACCCGCTGGCGCGGCGCAAGGCCGTCGTCGACACGGGCAGCGGCTGCGTGGACATCGTCCGCGTGCTCGCCAGCGGCGCCGTGCCGCAGGTGAACCTCGCCATCCTCGATCTCGACGGCGCCTGCGGCCTGCTGGGCCGCGGCTTCAGCCTGCCCGACCGCGCGCTGTTCGGCCTCGACGGTTGATCAGGGGGCCGGTGCCACGACGCGCCGCGCCGACGTTCAGACCGGTACCGCGATCGCTTCGAACGCAGCCTCGCAGTTCACCAGGTCGACGCGCTTGCGCACGATGCGCAGTGCACCGTCGACGCGCCGCAGCCAGTGCCGCTGGCGGGCGACGAAGGTCCGGGTGTGGTCGAGACGGTACTCGGCGGTGATCGCCGAGGACAGCACCAGCACGTCGCTGGCCGGCAGGCCGGCCTCGGGATCGGCTGCGGGTACGCCGGGCTCGACGGTGACGCTGCCGACCAGGTGCACGGTGTTCGATGGCGGCGTCTGCACGTGGATCAGCGGATGCTCGAGCCGGTCGATGCGGGTGCGCATCAGTTCGAGGTCGTCGAAGAACAGCGAGGTCTGGCCGTACGGGCTGCGCTGGCCGACCGTGGCCGGCACCCAGTAGGAGCCATCCTCGGTGAACAGGGCCATCCAGTCGCGGAAGCGCCGGTCGTCGAGCAGCCGCGACTCGTGGATCAGGAACTGCTCGTATTCGCCAGCCATCATGCCTCGGACATGTAGTCGAGCCATGCGCGGAACTGTCCGCGCACGACCAGTTCGTCGGTTGCCATCTGCCGCAGCGCGCCCGGTGGGTCGATCGCTTCCTCGCGGCCCAGTCCGCGCGAGATGTCGACCCAGTCGGTCTGCAGGCTCTGCAGCCCCGCCTGTGCGCGCGCGAAGGCCTCGAGGTCGTCGGACTGCACGAACGAGGCCGCTGCATGGGTGACGTTCAGCAGGCGGGTGTTGCGCTCGTTCATCGCCTCGGGTGCGCCGAGCAGCCGCACCGGATAGATGTTGACCTCGGTCAGGTCGACCGCGATCGGCTTGATCACCCGGATGTGCATGTTGAGGCCCATGAACGACACGTTCGGGTAGAGCAGGGAGTTGTGCATGCGCGGGGTGAGGATCCAGTCGGACCGCTCCTTGCCGACGGCCGCTTCCAGCGTGCGCCGGTACTCGTCGTACACCGCGCTCGACCGTTCGTTTTCCTTCAGTTCGGTATTGCTCGTCCAGCAGTGGCCGTGACCCACCGAGTAGCTGCGACGCTGCTTCCACTGCGGTGCGGTGCGCTGGCCGTCGACCACCTTTGCACCCTCGTTGTCGCCTTCGCGGCGGGAGAACTGCACGCCCTTCTGGTTGACGGTGGACGCATGGCTGAACGGCACGTGGTACGAATCGACCGCGTTCTCGGCCTGCATCTTCCAGTTCGCGCGCACCAGGTAGCGGTGCACCCCTGCGTCGAGCGAGATCTCGCCGCCGGGCGCCCGGTCGACGATGTCGTCGATGTTCTGCTTCATCGGCGCGATCCAGTCGTCGAAGGCGATGCCGGACGGCGACAGGCTGGCGAACACGAAGCCGCGGTAGATGCCCACGCGTGGCGGCTTCGCCAGGTTGAAGTCGCACAGCTTGAAGCCCGGTGCACAGCCTTCATCGACCGGCACCCGCAGGAGCGTGCCGTCGGGATCGAAGGTCCAGCCGTGGTAGAGGCAGATCAGCCGTTGCCGGTTGCCCTGCCGCTCGGCCACCAGCTTGACGCCGCGGTGCGTGCATCGATTGAGCACGACGCGCACCGAACCGTCATGGTGGCGCGTCATCAGCACCGGCTGGCGTCCGAGGTCGGTGGTGATGAAATCGCCCGGCTTCGGGGTCTGCGTCGAGTGGCCGACGAACAGCCAGGCGCGCCCGAACAGGCGCTGCATCTCGAGTTCGAACACGTCCGGGTCGGTGTAGACGCGGCGGTGTACCCGTCCGGGTTCGATCAGCGAGGCAATGCCTCGATCGTTCAGCGAACCGTCCGGCATCTGCGCGCTCCTCTCGGTACATGGCCAGGGCAGGCGGCCGGGCGAATTACCGTGGCCTCGCGCCCACCTTGTGAAGCGAGCGTAATTGAGCACGAGCGGCGCCGTCAATTTCCGCGGGCGGCATTCGGCGCGCGGCGTGCGCCGAAGCCGCATTGTGATCACACGGCCTGACCATACGGCCAGCATCGGGGCTTGCGCGGAAACGCCGGCGGCAGGAAACTTGCTTGCACGGATGCGGCCTTTCCGCTGCCACCACCGGTGGCGGATTCCCCTTCCGTATCGACAGGAGTCGTCAAAGCATGCCTTCGAAACCCGTTGCCCCCTCCGCTGCACCCCATCGCCGGACGGTGCAACTGTCAGGCCGTCCGTCCGGCCCGGTCGTCGCCGCGTGCGCGTCCGTGCTCCTTTTCGGGGCGCCGGGCGCAGCGAATGCGCAATCCGCGAGCAACTACCCGAACAAGCCCATCCGGATGATCGTCTCGTTCGCCCCGGGCGGCCCTGCCGATATCGTGGCGCGCGGGGTCAGCCCCAGGCTGAGCGAACTGCTCGGCCAGCCGATCCTCCTCGAGAACCGTGGCGGCGCGGGCGGCACGATCGGCTCCGAGATCGTCGCACGGGCAGCCCCCGACGGCTACACGCTGACCTACGGCAGCCAGAGCAGCTTCGTGTTCGCGCCTCACCTGTACAAGAGGCTCGCCTACGATTCGGTGAAGGACTTCACGCCGATCTCCTCGATCGTCACCACCCCGTACGTGGTGGCAATCAATCCGCGCGTACCGGCCAAGACCCTGGCTGACCTGCAGCGGCTGGGCAAGGGCAAGTCATCCTTCCTGAGCTACGGGTCCTCGGGCCCCGGTGCCACCTCCCACATCGGCGGTGAACTGCTGGCAGCCGCGACCGGCCTGGCACTGCTGCACGTCCCCTACAAAGGAACCGGCCCGGCGCTGGCCGGGGTGGTGGCGGGCGAGATCGACATGATGATCGCCGACCTGGGGCCGGTGATCAGCATGGCGAAGGACGGACGCCTGCGCATGCTGGCGGGGTTCGGCGCGAAGCGCGTCGCGGCCGTGCCCGACGTGCCCACGGTGATCGAGTCGGGCTTCAAGATCACCCCGCTGGAAGGGCGCTTCGGCCTGATGGGGCCGGCCAACCTGCCGAAGGAGATCGTCACCCGCCTGCACGGGGCGGTCATCAACACGCTGAAGACGCCGGAGATCCGCGCGCGCTTCGACTCCCTCGGCTACGAGACCATCGGCGACACGCCCGAGCAGTACGCCGCCACCATCCGCAACGAGGTGGTGGAGTTCGGCAAGCTGATCCGCAAGGCGGGTATCCAGCCCGAGTGATGCCAGCGCGCGGCCCGGGCCCGGCTTGACACCTGCTGTGATCACGGTCAACCTTCGTGATCACAGGGGTGGCTTCGAAAGCCGCACGCCGGGCGGCCGCGATGGCCGCGCACAGCCAGACATGCAGGGGCGGGGATGAGCAGGATCGTATCGGTCGAGACCATGCTTGTGCAGTTGCCGACACGGCGGGAGCACAAGTGGACCGGCCTGACCGAACCGATCGGGCGCTACGTCCTGACCCGCATGACCGACGAGGATGGCTTCGTCGGCTGGGGCGAGGCCCCCGCCCTTAAAGACTGGGGTGGCGAGTTCGGCCGCTACTTCGGCGAATCCTCGTCTATCGTCGCGCTGGTGATCGAGCGCTACCTGGCCCCGGCAGTGAAGGGCATGGAGCCGGGCAACTTCGCCGCCCTGCACCAGCGGATGGACGCGGTGGTGAAGGGTTATCCATACGCCAAGGCCTCGGTCGAGTTCGCGGCCTACGACCTGGCCGCGCGCCGTCTCGGCGTGCCGGTGCACGCGCTGCTCGGCGGCGCCTCGCGCATGCGGGTGCCGGTCACGCACTCCATCGGCCTGATCGGCATCGAAGAGGCCGAGCGGGAAGTCGCGAAGGTTGCCGCTGAAGGCATCCGCACCATCAAGATCAAGGTCGGGGTCGACCCGAAGCGGGACATCGAGATCGTGCGGGTCATTCGTGCGGCGGTCGGGCCCGACGTGGAACTGTGCGTCGATGCGAACGAGGGCTATGCGTCCCCGGGCGAGGCGATTCGCACGCTGCGCGCGATGGAGGCCCATGGCCTCAAGTATGCCGAGCAGCCGGTGATGGGCATCGAGCGCATCTCCCAGGTCGCGCGCGCGATCGACACGCCGGTGATGGCCGACGAGAGCGCCTGGAACGCGCACGATGTCGTGCAGATCATCGCGCAGGGTGCGGTGCAGATCGTCTCGATCTACACCACCAAGCCGGGCGGCCTGTATCGTGCGATGGAAGTGGCTGCAATCTGCCGCGCGGCAGGTATCCTGTGCAACGTCAACGGCTCGGTCGAGACCGGCGTGGGCAACCTCGCCAACATCCACCTGGCCGCCGCCGCGCCAGCGGTCACGCTGTCCTGCGTGGTGCCGGTGTCCACCCCGGCCGAGGCCCAGCATGGCCAGGTCGGCGGCATCTACTACAAGGACGACCTGCTGGCCGAACCGATGCGCCTGGTCGACGGCGCCATCGAGGTGCCGACGGGTCCGGGCATGGGCATCGACGTCGACCTGGCGAAGGTCGAGAAATACCTCGTCCGTGAATAGAGAACGTTGAGGACAGAACTTGAGAGCTGACATCGTCGCGCGGCTGGTCGCCGCCATGAAGCAGGCCGGGCTGGATGCCGTGGTCACCGTGTCGCCGGAGAACTTCGGCTGGCTCAACGGCTTCGTCGTGCCGTCTCAGCCGCTGATGCGCCACCGGCATGCAATGAGCATCGTCACCGCCGACGGCCGCACCGCGCTGGTCGCGGTCGACATGGAAGAGACCACGGTGCGCAACCGTGCGCCCGACATGCCGGTGCGTATCTGGGCCGAGTTCACCGATTCGCCGATGCAAGCGCTGTCGCAGTCGCTGGGCGAGTTCGGCCTCGCGTCGGGCAAGGTCGGCATAGAGATGGACTACCTGCCGGCAGGCGACTTCGCCGGGCTGGTGCGTGCGATGCCGGGTGCCCGCTTCGAACCCTGCGAGGCGATGCTGGCGTTGCTGCGCCAGTCGAAGACCGCCGACGAGATCGCGCTGATGCGCCGGCTGTCCCGCATCGCCGACCAGGCGATCACCGACGCGTTGTCTTCGGTGCATCCGGGCGACAGCGAGATGGACATCGCAGCCGCGCTCACGCGCAACATCTATGCGCTGGGCGCCGAACAGTTCAAGCTGATGATCGTCGCCACCGGCGAGCGCAGCCAGCTGCCCAACGTCGGGCCGACCGAGCGCAGGCTGGTGGCGCGCGATGTCTGCCGGGTCGAGATATTCTCGGTGATCGGCGGCTACCAGGCGGGCGTGTGCCGCACCGCTGTGGTCGGCGAAGCGCCGCCGCATGCCGAGCGCATCTGGAAGCACCTGGTCGAATGCAAGTACCAGCTGCTCGACATGATCAGGCCCGGGGTGAGCTGCCGCGAGGTGTACGGCGCGTTCATCCGCAAGCTCACCGAGCTGGACCTCGCACCGATTTCGTTCGTCGGCCACGGCATAGGACTGCACCTGCATGAAGAGCCCTACCTCGGCAACAACCCGATCATCGGCCGCGACCGCGACCAGGTGATCGAGGCCGACATGGTCTTCAGCATCGAGCCGCTGTGCTATCGCACCGGCCATGGCTACGGCATGCAGCTGAAGGACATGATCCGCGTTACCGCCGACGGTTGCGAATTGCTGTCCGACTATGCGAACACCGATACGCTACAGCTGGTGAGCTGAGCGGCCGGGCGTGCCGCCCCTGGAGCACGGCCGCCCGACCTCTGCGATCAGTAAGGGAACGGCGGCAGCTGGGGCTGCCGTCCCTCGGGCAGCGCGGCGCGCGCGACGTTCAGCAGCATCGCCAGCATCGCGTAGTAGCCGGCGATGATGACCAGGTCGACCAGCTGCTGTTCGCCGAAGAACGCCTTCGCCGCGTCATAGGTGACGTCGCTCACGCACTTGTTCTGCAGGGCCTCGGTCAGCATGTCGTAGAGCAGGGTCTCGTCCTTCGCCATCGACGGCGGGCGGCGCCCTTCGGCGATCGCCTGCGCGACGTCCGGCGACAGTCCGGCCTTCATCGCATGCTGGTAGTGCGAGTTCCACTCGTACTGCTGCGTCCAGTGGCGCGCGGCCATCAGCGTGGCCATCTCGGCCAGCCGCCGGTCGAGCGGCGAGCGGTAGCGCAGGTACTCGCCGAGTTCCTGCATCGGGCCGGCGACGCCGGGGCTGCGCAGCAGCGCGATGAAAGGCCCGCGCAGTTCGCCGCGGGGGCCTGCAGCGATGTCCGCCGCGACCTTGCGCTGTTCGTCTGTCCAGTGTTCCTGCGGTATGCGCGGCAGGCGTTCTGCCGGCCGGACGTGCGGATCGTATGCCATTTTCTTCCTCCTCCATCCCCCGTGAGATCATTCGATGTTACGTCAGGAGCCCAAGATGAAGGTTCGAACCAACGGTATCGACATCCACTACGTCATCGACGACCGCACCGGCGGTACCGGTCCCTGGCTCACGCTGTCCCATTCGCTCGGCTGCAACGTCACGATGTGGGATGACCAGATGGACGTGCTCGAGACGCGCTTCCGCGTGCTGCGCTTCGATACCCGGGGCCATGGCCAGTCGAGCGCACCGCCCGGCCCTTACACGCTCGACGAACTCGCCGAGGACGTGCACGGCCTGTTCGCGCATCTCGGAATCCGGCGCACGCACTGGATCGGCCTGTCGATGGGCGGCATGATCGGCGAGACTTACGCCCTCGCGCACCCGGGCGTGTTCGAGAGCCTGGTGCTCGCCGACACGACCAGCAAGCGTCCGCCCAACGCGCTCGAGATGTGGGGCGAGCGAATCCGCATCGCGCAGTCGCAGGGCATGCAGGCGCTGCTCGAGAGCACGCTGGCGCGCTGGTTCACCGAGCCGTTCCGGGCCGCCCGGCCCGACGTGATGGCGCGCATCGGCGCCGACATACTGGCGACGCCCCCCGACGGCTTCGCCGGCTGCTGCGCGGCCATCTCGCGGGTCGACCTCGCGCACCGCCTGCATGAAATCACCTGCCCGGTGCTGGTGATGGTCGGCGACCAGGACCACGGGACGCCGCCGGAAATGGCGCGCGAGATACACCGCAACCTGCCCGGCTCGCAGCTGGTGATCATCCCGGACGCCTCGCACCTGTCGAACGTCGAACAGCCGGCGCTGTTCAACCGCGCGATCGTCGACTTTCTCGCAGCGCACGCGCCAGCCGGTCGGGGCTGAGCGGCAGCTCGGTCAGCTGCAGGCTGAAGTCGCGCAGTGCGTCGGCCACCGCGTTGGCGACCGCCGCGCCCACGCCTTCGGTACCGCCTTCGCCGACGCCTTTCAGGCCGAGGGCGTTGTGCGACGGCGGGGCTAGGTTGACGCTGATCGCCTCCACGCGCGGAAACTCGGTCGCGGTGGCGATCAGGTAGTCGGCGAAGGTGCCCGACAGCATCTGGCCGTCGCGGTCGTAGACGAACTCCTCGAGCAGGGTGCCCGACAGGCCCTGCACCGATGCGCCGATCACCTGGCCGTGCACGATCATCGGGTTGACGGGATTGCCGCAGTCCTCGACGGTCAGCAGCCGCAGGACCTCGATCTGCGCGGTCTCGACATCGACCGCCACCCGCGCGACCTGCGTGCCGTATTCGAAGGTGCAGCCACGGCTTTCGTACACGATGTCGGCTTCCAGCGCCGACTGCGCAGGCGCATCGCCGGCCGCTGCATCGCGGCAGAGCATCGCCAGGTCGAGCAGCACTGCCCCCGTGCTGGCTGCGCGCACGACGCCACCCTCGCATGCCAGAGTAGCGGCGGCCTGGCCGCTGCGCGCGGCGGCCAGCGCGATCCATGCGCTGCGCAGGGTCTCGGCGGCGGTTCGCACCGCATTGCCGCCCATCACGATGCCCCGGCCATGGAAGGTGCCGCCGCCGCGCGTCGTGCCGAGCGTCGAGCAGGGCTGCACCTGGATGGCTTCGAACGGCAGGCCGAGCACGTCGGCGGCGATCTGCGCGAAGGTCGTCTGGTGGCCCTGGCCGCTCGAGGAGCAGCCGGTGAACACGTCGATCGCATCCGGGCTGCGTACCCGGATGCGGGCGTACTCGGCCGGGCCCGGGCCGGTGCTGTCGACGAAGCAGCCGATGCCGATGCCGTGGTAGCGGCCGTCGACCAGCCTGCCGCGCTGCGCTGCCAGCGAGTCATAGCCGATCTCGTCGAGCGCGCGCGCCAGCGCGGCCGGATAGTCGCCGCTGTCGTAGCTGGCCGGACCTTCGTAGGGCACGAGGCTTCCGATCGGGTAGGGCATCTGTTCACGGCGCACCAGGTTGCGCCGGCGCACTTCGGCGGCATCGATGCCCAGGTCGCACGCCATCAGGTCGATCAGGCGCTCGCGGAAGAAGTTCGCCTCGTAGCGGCCCGGGCCGCGGTAGGTACCCGTCGGCGTGCGGTTGGTGACCACGGCCTCGATGTCGCAGGCGTAGTCGGGGATGTCGTACGGCCCCGGCAGGAAGTTTCCGGCCTTGGCGGCCGCGATCACGCCGGTGGTGCGCACATAGGCGCCCATGTCGGCGACCAGCCGGCCGCGCAGGCCGAGGATGCGGCCATCGGCATCGGCCGCGATCTCGAGTTCGCACTCCATCTCGCGCGCATGGTTCATCGCCAGCAGGTTCTCGCGCCGGTCCTCGATCCACTTGATCGGCACACCGGTGAGGCGCGCCGCAGCCGGTATGAGCAGGTCTTCGGGGTAGAACTCGCCGCGCGCGCCAAAGCTGCCGCCGACGTCGAGTTCGACCAGGTCGACCTGCGACGGCTCGAGCCCGAGCATGCCGGCCAGCACGTCGCGGTTGAAGTGCGGAACCTTCGCGGCACCGAGCACCTCCAGGTGCCCGCGCGCCGCGTCCCAGCGCGCGACCAGGCCGCGTGTCTCGAGCGGCACCGAGGAGTGGCGGTGGCATCGGAAGGATTCACGCCGCGTGTAGGCCGCGCGGGCGAACGCTGCCGTGGCGTCGCCGCGCCGGCTCTGCCATCGTTCGGCCACGTTTCGGCCTGAAGCCGGGTGCACGAGGATGCGTCCCGCGCGCGCCGCGTCGAAGGTGACGACCGGCTCGGTCGCCTCGATGTCGGGATACAGCATTTCGGCTGCGTCTTCCGCCAGCGCCCTCGACGTGGCAACCACCAGCGCGACCGGCTCGCCGACGTAGCAGACGCGGTCGCGGGCGATCACCGGTTGCAGGTAGTCGAGCAGCCCGGGCAGGATGCCGCCCCGCAGCGGGATCGGCCGGGTGCAGGCGGAGAAGTCGGCGGCGTCGAGCACGGCCACCACGCCAGGCGCGGCCAGCGCAGCCGACTTGTCCATGCTGCGGATGCGGCCAGCCGCCACCGGGCTGCGCACCACCACCGCATGGTGCAGGCCGGCGCACTTGAAATCGTCGACGAACCGACCGCGCCCGGTCAGCAGGCGCATGTCTTCCCGCCGCCGCAGCGGCTGGCCGACGAGCTTCTGCATCGACATCGCCGGCAGGCCGGTCAGCGCCGCGCCGCGCGCTTGCGGGCAGTCGGGGCCCTGGCGCCCCGGGTGGCTTTCGGGCTGGCGACAGCCTCGTTGCGGAATACGCCGGAGTGCTTGAGCAGGTAGGTGGCCGAGCCGGCGATGTCGCGCTCGATCGCCACCCGGGTGGCCCGCGCATTGCCCTTGCGCAGGCAGTCGATCACGGTCTGGTGGCCGGTGGCATCCCAGGGGGTGGCGGGCGCTGTCAACGAAAAATACATGAACGGCCCGGCGCGCAGCCAGAGCGATTCGATCAGGCTGGGCAGTATCTCGGAGGCCGAGGCCGAATACAGCGTGAAGTGGAAAGCCTGGTTCAGCCGCAGGCAGGCGAGGATGTCGCGGCTCGCGATGGAGCGATGCAGCCGTGCGTTGATCTTCTCGAGGGCCGCGATCAGTTTCGGGGTGGCATTGCGGCAGGCCATCTCGGCGGCCATGCCCTCGAGTGCCTTGCGTACCCGGGTGAGTTCGGTGAACCTGGCTTCGGTCATGCGTGCGACGGCCACCGAGCCGTTCGGCTGGGTTTCCAGCACGCCCGAGGCGATCATCTGGCCCAGCACGCCGCGCACCGGCATCGGGCTGGTGCCGAGCTTGTGCGCCAACTGGCGCAGCGACAGCGTCTGGCCGGGCACGAACTGCCCGGTCATCAGCGCGACGCGCAGCAGCCGGGCCACCTGCAACTGGAGTTCGCCGCGCTGGCGCCCGGCCTCGTTGCCGGCTCGGGTGCGCGTGCCGCGGCGGGCGGCGCTGCTGGCGCCGCGCAGGGCCTGTATAGACGGGAAATCGGTGGCTTCGCGCGCGGCGCGGGTCAGTGCATCCATGGCTTTCACTATGCTCAGCAGCCGACGACGTGTCAAGGATGCGGGCTGCAGACCTTGACCCGCCCGCCTGCTGTGATCACACTTCGGGCCATCGATCGCGGGTGCGATCAGTCCATGAAAGAAGCACCATGAAGCCGGCTTCCGGTGAAGGAACCGTGACGCATGCAGGGGCCGGCGGGCACGCGGGCAGCATCGGCGACGCCGACTGGAAGCGCTGCGTGATCGCAGTGGTCGGCGGCGACCGGCGGGAGCAGGAGATCGCCCGCCTTGCAGCGGCGACGGGGGCGACCGTGCGTGCATTCGGTTTCCCGTGGCCCGACGCAGGCATCGAAGGCGTGACCCGCGCCGCCAGCGCGGCCGAGGCGCTCGCCGGCGCGCGCGTCGCGCTGTTCCCGATCCCCGGCATCGCGCCCACCGGTGCCCTGTTCGCCCCCGCCTCGCCCGAGCCGATCATCCCCGACCGGAGCATGCTCGCGGCGATGGCGCAACCGGCCCACATCATCCTCGGCTGGGCTGATCCGAAGCTGCAGGCGCATTGCGACGCGCTCGGCATCACGCTGCATGAATACGAGTGGGACCAGGACCTGATGCTGCTGCGCGGCCCTGCGATCATCGAAGGCCTCCTCAAGGTGGTGATCGAGAACACCTCGATCACCATCCACAAGGCGAACGTCGCGGTCGTGGGGCAGGGCTCCATCGGCTTCCTGCTCGCACGTTACATGGTCGCGCTGGGCGCGGTCACCCACGTCGCTGCGCGCAATCCGGTGCAGCGCGCCGCGGCCTATGCGGCCGGGGCGCAGGTACACGTGCTCGAGGACCTGCCGGCGCTCGCGCCAGGCCTCGACATGGTGTTCTCGACGGTACCGTCGCGCGTGGTCGGGCGCGACGTGCTGGAACGACTGCCGAAGCATGCACTGGTCGCCGACCTCGCCGCGCCACCGGGCGGCGTCGACTTCGAGGCCGCGAAGGCACTCGGCCTGAAGGCGATCTGGGCACGCGGGCTGGGCAGCCGGGCACCGGTCACCGTCGGTGCCAGCCAGTGGTCGGGCGTCCGGCCGCGCATCGAGAAGATCCTTCGCGCGGACGCCTGAGTCCGCCTCCGACACCCACTCCGAGGAGTTCAGATGCCAGTAGTCACGGTACAGATGTGGACCGGTCGCAGCACCGAACAGAAGCGCAAGCTGGTGGCTGCGATCACCGAGGCCATGGTCGTGCATGCCGCCTGCAAGCCCGACCACCTGCACGTGATCATCCAGGACGTGCCCAAGGACAGCTGGGGTCGTGCCGGCAGGCTCGGCACCGAGAACGAGCCGGACGCGCACTGATGGCAGCCGACGAGACGCCGCGCACCCTCGGCTTCGCACACCTGCTGATGCAGGTCGCCGACATCGAGGCCTCGAAGCACTTCTATGTCGACCTGCTCGGTTTCACCATCCGTCCGGCCAGGCCGCTCGCCGACGGACGGCCGTTCGTGCCGTTCCTCCAGGGGCTGGCGCTGACCACCGGCGGCCCCGGCAAGCCGCTGCAGATCGACCACATGGCCTATACGGTGCATGATGTCGAAAGCTTGGCCACGCGCCTTCGTGGCGCCGGCGTGCATTTCTTCCAGGACGTGCACGACGGCATCTACGGCCGCACGATCTATGTCGCCGATCCGGACGGCACCAAGGTCGAGCTCTACGAACCGCCGCGCTGAAGCTGTCGTCCCTCTCCGTCACGCCGGGCAGTATCGCCGCCACCCCCGCAATACTTCCCGTCTTCCTGTGGAGCAAGCCATGTCATCCAGCCTTCTCTCGAGACGCTGCGCTGTTCGTGCTGTCACCGTCATTGCCGTGGCCACCGCGCCGGTCCTGTTCGGTGCGACGCCCCCCGATGCCCTGGCGCAGGCATGGCCGGCACGGCCGATCCGCTTGATCGTCCCGTTCGGGGCCGGTTCCACGGCCGACATCATCGCGCGACTGGTGGGTGCCCAGTTGTCGAAGGAACTCGGCCAGGGCGTCGCCGTCGACAACCGCCCGGGCGCAGCGGGCACGATCGGTGCTGCCGAGGCGGCACGCGCCACGCCGGACGGCCACACGCTGGTGCTCGGCACGGTCGCGAGCCATGGTACCGGCACCCTGATGATGGCCAGCGTGCCCTACGACCCGGTACGCGATTTCCAGGCAATCACGCTGATCACGAATGCCCCCGGCCTGATCGCCGTGCATTCGTCGCTGCCGGTGCGCACGGTGAAGGACCTCGTCGCACTCGCCCGGCGCGACCCGACGATGAACTACACCAGTTCCGGCACTGGCACGACCACCCACCTGTCGGGCGAGTTCCTGTTCTCGCGCTCGGGCGTCAGGATGACCCATGTGCCCTACAAGGCGCAGGGGCAGGCGATCACCGACTTCGTCGGTGGCCACCTGCCGGTGATGATCTACGCCATCCCGGCGCTTCGACCCTACATCGACAGCGGGAAGATCCGGCCGATCGCCGTGACCTCGATCAAGCGCGTCCCGAGCCTGCCGTCGGTGCCGACGGTCGCCGAAGCGATGATCCCGGGCTTCGACTTCACTGCATGGTTCGGCATCATGGCGCCGGCCGGCACGCCCCGGCCGATCATCGACCGCGTGCACCGGATCATCCTGGCGGCGATGGATACCCCCGAACTCAAGCAGCAGTTCGCCGCGCAGGGGCTGGAGCCGGTCGGCATGGGTCCGGACGAGTTCCAGGCGTTCATGAAGGTCGACCTGCAGCGCTGGCGCGAGGTGATCGCAAGCACCGGCATCAAGGGCCAGTGATCGGCCGCGTGGCCTGCGGAAGATGACCGCAGGCCGCGCGGCGTCAGGTCTTGAGCAGTGCGCCCGGTATCGCGCGCGGGTCGCGTACCTTCCAGGCGTTGTTCTCGACCTGCGCCAGAAACTCGGCGACGAACTGGTTGAACAGCGCCGGCTCCTCGAGGTTCACCGCATGCCCGGTCTTGGGCAGTACGACGAGGCCACATGCCGGCAGGATGCGCTTGAGGAAGATACCCGGCTGGATGCAGTGATCGTCCTCGTCGCCCACGATCAGCAGCGTCGGCACGTGCATGTCGCGCAGGCCGTCCTCGAGGTCGTAGAGCGATGGCCTGCGCGCCTGCACGCCGCGCATCGTCGCCGCCGCGCCCACCTGCGAGTGCTGCCTGAGGCGCTCGATGAAGGCACGCCAGCCGCGCGGATCCTTGTTCTGGAACTGCACGCGCGCGGCCGCCTCGCCGTAGATCTCGGCGAATTTCTCCGGGCCCAGCGATTCGAACTTGCCTGCGGCTACTTCGGCCTGGCTGCGCATGTCGGCCTCGAAGGCTTTCTCAGCCCCGTACCCGGCCGCCGCCGCGGTCAGCGACAGTGCCCGCGAGGGGTGGTTGAGACCGAAGTGCAGGGTGGCGAAGCCGCCCATCGAAATGCCGACGATGTGTGCCCTGGCGAGACCGAGGTGGTCCATCACTGCGGCGATATCGTCGCAGGCCTGGCGCTGCGAATAGCGCTCGACCTCCGCCGGGATATCCGACGGCGGATAGCCGCGCGCCGCGTACACGATGCAGCGATAGCGGCGCGAGAAGAAGCCTACCTGCTGCTCCCAGCTGCGGTAGTTGTCGCCGAACTCGTGCACGAACACGATCGGCGTACCGGAACCGGCTTCTTCGTAGTAAAGCTTCACGCCATCGGCGGCGGTCGCGTAGGGCATTGCAGGCTCCTCGGGGTGGGATGGGTGCGCGTTCAGCCGCGCATGCTGGTCAGGAAGATCGCGATCACGAGGGCCACCACCGCGCCCACGCCCCAGACCCACTTCGGCACTGCGCCGATCGGATCAATGCTCGCTGGCGGGGGCACCGGGGCCGCCGGCTCTGCGGCTGCAGGGGCAGGGCCTGCCGGTGCCGGCGAATGGTCGCCGGCGGGTACGGGCGTCTCGTCACCGGCCTCGGCGCCGGCGGTCGGAACGACGTTCTTCTCGAACGCGTCGAAGAACTCCTGTGCGAGCTTGGTCGCGGTGCCTTCGATCAGGCGCGAGCCGACCTGTGCCAGCTTGCCCCCGACCTGCGCATCGGCCAGGTAGGTGAGGCGCGTGCCGCCCTCGACTTCCGCCAGGGTGACCGTCGCCTTCATCTTGCCGAAGCCGGCCACGCCGCCCTGGCCTTCGCCGACGATCGTGTACTGCTCGGGCGGCATCAGGTCGACCAGCTTCACGTTGCCCTTGAACCTTGCCTTCACCGGGCCGACCTTCAGGGTCAGCGTGGCGTTGAGCTCGGTGTCGGACACCTTGTCGATCGTCTCGCAGCCAGGGATCGAACGCTGCAGCACGCCCGCATCGTTCAGCGCTGCCCAGACTACCGGCCGCTTGGCCGGGATGATTCGTTCGCCTTTGATTTCCATGATCGTGTCTGCCTGTGTGGGTGATTTCGGGCGGAGGTGCCGTGCCGGGAATGCTGCCGGTCAGAACCGGAACAGGCGGCGCGGGTTGCCATCCGCGATCAGTTCGATGTCGCGCACGCCGATCCCGGTCGCCCGCAGCGTTGCCATCGGATCGCGGTCGGCGGGCGGGAACGAGTCGTCGCTGCCCAGCACCACGCGATCCGCGCCGACGCGTTCGATCAGGTAGCGCAGCGCCGCTGGTTCGTGGAGGATCGTGTCGTAGGACAGCCGCGTCAAGTACGACGACGGTGCCATGGCCGCGACATCCTGCTGCTGCTTGCGATCCATCCGGCCGTGCATGCAGTCGAAGCGGCCGATGAGCCACGGCAGCGCACCGCCCCCATGCGACAGGATCAGCTCCAGTTTCGGGAAGCGGTCGAGCACGCCGGCGCCGATCAGCGAGCCGACGCACAGCGTGGTGTCGTACGTGTACTGCACGATCTGGTTCAGCGCATGGCGCGCGGTGCGCGAATTCGGGGCTGGTGCCGCCGGATGGATGAACACCGGCACGCCGAGCGACTGCGCGCAGGCCCAGTATGCGTCGAGGTCGAGGTCGCC
>CAIQON010000339.1 GCA_903873475.1 uncultured bacterium | reverse complement strand
GGGCAGGTCGAACTCGCCGAGTCGATCGCGCGCACGCTCGACAGCAACGGCGTGCTGGTCGCGGAGGCCGGCACCGGTACCGGCAAGACCTTCGCCTACCTGGTGCCGGCATTGCTCTGCGGCGCCAAGGTGATCATCTCGACCGGCACCAAGACCCTGCAGGACCAGTTGTTCGACCGCGACCTGCCGCTGGTACGCGCGGCCCTCAACGTACCGGTTTCGGTGGCCCTGCTGAAGGGGCGGTCGAACTATGTGTGCCACTACCACCTCGCGCGCAACGCACGCGAGGGGCTGTTCGGCAACGCCCAGGATGTACGGCATTTCAGGGAGATCGAGCGTTTCGCCGCCACCAGCAAGTCGGGCGACCGCAGCGAACTGGCGGCCGTGCCGGACAATGCGCCGGCGTGGGCGATGGCCACCTCGACGCGCGAGAACTGCCTCGGCGCGGAGTGTCCCCAGTTCCAGCAGTGCTTCGTGATGGAGGCCCGTCGCAACGCGCTCGCTGCCGACCTCGTCGTGGTGAACCATCACCTGTTCTTCGCCGATGTCGCCCTGCGCGACACCGGTTTCGCGGAACTGCTGCCGGCCTGCGACGCCGTGATCTTCGACGAAGCCCATGCGTTGCCTGATACGGCGAGCATGTTCTTCGGCGAATCGGTGTCGACTTCGCAGCTGCTCGACCTGGCGCGCGACACGCGGGCCGAGGCGCTTGCGGGTGCCCGCGACTATGCACCCCTGCCGCTGGCCACCGGCGTGCTGGAAAAGGCGGCGCGCGACCTGCGCCTCGCGGTGCGCGAGGATGGCGGCCGCCTGACGCTCCGGCTGCTGCGTGAACGCGCGTCCTTCCTGCCCGCGCTGGAACAGCTGCTGGGCGCGCTCGAGGCGTTGGCCGGGCACCTGGCGGAGCAGGGCGAGCGCAGCGAGGGGCTCGGCAAGTGCGCCGAGCGCTGCGATGAACTGTTCCGCCGCCTGTCTCACTGGCATGCCCAGGCCATCGCCGAGGGCGCAGGCCCGGCGCCCGACCCGCACGGCGGCGCCAGCGCACGTGCGGACGAAGACGCAGGCTGGGTACTCTGGGGCGAGACCTTCGCGCAGTCGCTGCAGCTGCATGCCACGCCGTTGTCCATCGCCCGCATCTTCCGCCAGCAGCTCGGCGGCAACGGCGGCCATCCGAAGGCTTGGGTGTTCACGTCCGCAACGCTGTCGATCGAGGGCGACTTCAGCCACTACGCGGGCGCGCTCGGGCTGTCGGATGCGGAATGCGCGACCTGGCCGAGTCCGTTCGATTTTCCGCGCCAGTCGATGCTGTACGTGCCCACCGGCATGCCGGAACCGAATACCGCCGATTACGTGCGCGCGGTCGTCGAGGCTGCGCTGCCGGTGATCGAGGCGGCGGGCGGCCGCGCGTTCGTGCTGTGCACGAGCCTGCGCGCCATGCGCGCCGCCCACCAGCTGCTCGACGAAGCCTTCCGGCGCCGGGGCCTGCTGTTCCCGCTGATGGTGCAGGGCGAGGCCTCGCGTACCGAACTGCTCGAGCAGTTCCGCACGCGCGGCAATGCCGTCCTGGTTGCCAGCCATTCGTTCTGGGAGGGCGTCGATGTGCGCGGTGATGCCCTGTCGCTGGTGGTGATCGACAAGCTGCCGTTCGCTCCGCCGGATGACCCGGTGCTCGCCGCACGCATCGAGCACATGAACCGCAACGGCGGCAACGCGTTCGCGCAGATCCAGCTGCCGGATGCGGCGATCACGCTGAAGCAGGGCGCCGGGCGCCTGATCCGCGACGAGACCGACCGTGGCGTGCTGATGATCTGCGACCCGCGTCTGATGTCCAAGAGCTATGGACGCAAGATCCTCAAGAGCCTGCCGCCGATGAAGCTCACGCGCGAACTGGCACCGGTGCAGGCGTTCTTTCGAGGCTGAGCCGCGGCTGCAAGGGCACCCGCGTCGGTCTTCCGGCAACCGCTCAGCCGGGCACCCCTCAGCGGGCGGCGCGGCTGCCGTGCAGGTCGTGCTCGTCGGCGCGCGTGACCTTCACGTCGATGAAGTCGCCCGGCCTGGCGCCGCGCGCCCGGGACACGTGCACCACGCCGTCGATCTCGGGCGCATCGGCCGCGCTGCGGCCGATGGCGCGCGTGCCCTCGACCGAATCGACCAGCACACGTACGGTGGAGCCGACCTTGCGCGCGAGCCGGGCGGCACTGATGCGCGCCTGCACCGCCATGAACCGCGCCTGCCGTTCTTCGCGCACCGCGTCGGGCACTGCATCGGGCAGGGCGTTGGCCGCGGCGCCTTCGACTGGCGAATAGGCAAAGCAGCCGACGCGGTCGAGCTGGGCTTCTTCCAGGAATTCGAGGAGTTGTTCGAACTCGGCTTCCGTCTCGCCGGGGAAGCCGGCGATGAAGGTGCTGCGGATGGTCAGGTCGGGGCAGGCTGCGCGCCAGGCGCGGATGCGGGCGAGGTTGTTCTCGGCGCTGGCGGGGCGCTTCATCAGCTTCAGTATGCGCGGGCTGGCGTGCTGGAACGGCACGTCGAGGTAGGGCAGCACCTTGCCCTCGGCCATCAGGGGGATCACCTCGTCGACATGCGGGTACGGGTACACGTAGTGCAGGCGCACCCAGGCCCCGAGCGAGGACATGGCCTGGACGAGTTCGGTCATCCGGGTCTTCACCGGACGCCCGCCCCAGAAGCCGGTGCGGTACTTCACGTCGACGCCGTAGGCCGAGGTGTCCTGGGAGATCACCAGCAGTTCCTTCACGCCGGCGCGCACCAGGTTTTCGGCCTCCTGCAGCACGTCGCCGACCGGCCGCGAGACCAGGTCGCCACGCATCGACGGAATGATGCAGAAGGTGCAGCGATGGTTGCAGCCTTCCGAGATCTTCACGTAGGCGTAGTGCCTCGGCGTCAGCCGTATGCCCTGCGGGGGCACCAGGTCGGTGAACGGGTCGTGCGGATGCGGCAGATGCTCGTGCACCGCCTGCATCACCGCTTCGGTGGCATGCGGGCCGGTCACTGCAAGCAGGTTCGGGAAGGTGTCGCGCACCACCGTGCCCTTTGCACCCAGGCAGCCGGTGACGATCACCTTGCCGTTCTCCGCCAGGGCCTCGCCGATCGCTTCCAGCGATTCTTCGACTGCGGCATCGATGAACCCGCAGGTGTTGACGATCACCATGTCGGAGCCGGCGTAGTCGGGCGAGATCGCGTAGCCCTCGGCGCGGAGCTGGGTGAGGATGCGCTCGGAGTCGACGAGCGCCTTCGGGCAGCCCAGCGAGACGAAGCCCACCCGGGGTGCCGCGCGCGGTGCGTCCGGCACCAGGCCGGACTCAGGGCCCGGTGACCGGCCGGCGTCCGCGCCGCCAGCCTTGCCGGGGCGACCTGCTGCGGGAGGCAACGCCTACTTCTCTTCCGGCTTGCTGCCGGAAGCCCCGCCGAAACCGGGGAAGGGGAAGCCACTGAACATGTTCTGCGTCTGTTTCTGCATCTGCTGCTGCATGTCGACGAACATCTTCGCGCTCTGTTCGAGGTAGCCGCTCATCAGGCTCTGCACTGCCGGCCCCTGCATCTTGACGATCTGGTTCCAGGCCTCGGTATTGACCATCGGATTGCTGCCGTACAACGACCGGGACTGGTCCTGCAACTGCTGCTGGATGCCCATGAAGGTCTGGATGTTCTTCTCGAGGTAGCTGCCCATCATGCCCTGCATCGCATTGCCGTAGAAGCGGATCATCTGCGACAGCATGTCGGACGAGAACATCGGAGCCTCGCTGTTTTCTTCGTCGAGGATGATCTGCAGCAGGATGTTGCGGGTGAGGTCGTCGTTCGTCTTGGCATCGATCACCTGGAACGGCGTCTGTTCGATCACCAGCTGCTTGACGTTCGCCAGCGTGATGTAGGTGCTGGTGGCGGTGTCGTAGAGACGGCGATTCGGGTACTTCTTGATGATGCGCGGCGTGTCGCTCATGGTCCCTTGATCCCTCGTCCGGCTGTTCAACGGTGGCGTCGGTGCTGCAGTTGCGAGTATGCACCTGTTCGCCGCATGTGCCCCGCAGGCTCCTCGGGGGCGCGGAGTCTAATGGATTTCCATCGGTTCATGGAGACCGCAAGCCGCGGGGCACCCCGGTCAGGACATGTGCTGGCCGCCGTTGATCGCGATGTTCGAGCCGGTGACGAAGGCCGCCTCTTCCGAGCACAGGTAGGCGACCAGGCCGGCCACTTCCTCGGGCTTGCCCAGCCGGCCCATCGGGATCTGCGGGACGATCTTGGTGTCCAGCACTTCCTTCGGGATAGCCATCACCATCTTCGTGCCGATGTAGCCCGGCGATATGGTGTTGACGGTCACGCCCTTGCGCGCGACTTCCAGTGCCAGGGCCTTGGTGAAGCCATGCATGCCGGCCTTGGCCGCCGAGTAGTTGGTCTGGCCGAAGGCACCCTTCTGGCCGTTCACCGACGAGATGTTGACCACGCGTCCCCAGCCGCGGTCGACCATGCCGTCGACCACCGGCTTGCACATGTTGAACACGCTGTCGAGGTTCGTCTTGAGCACGGCGTCCCAGTCGACCTTGCCCATCTTCTTGAAGGTCATGTCGCGCGTGATGCCGGCGTTGTTCACCAGTACGTCGATCGGGCCGACGTCGGCCAGCACCTTGGCGCAGCCGGCGGCACAGGAGTCGAAGTCGGAGACGTCGATCTGCACGGCGTAGATGTCGTGTCCCTTCGCCTTCATCTCGGCCAGCCAGCCGGCAGCCTTCGTGTTGCCGGGCGAATAGCTGACCACCACCCTGTCGCCCATGTTGGACAGCTTGGTCGCGATCGCCTCGCCCAGCCCGCCCATGCCGCCCGTCACCAGTGCCACTCGCTTCGTCATCAGGTCCTCCGTTGCTTCGTTGAACAATGCATCCTTCGTCCGACCTTGTCCGGACACGCGCCGGATCGCATCGCAACCCCGATGGCCGCCCGATGGAACGAGCAGCACGGTAACGACGTATCGTGACGAAGATGTTAACCCAGGCCTTCCCCGGCCTCGGTGAAAACCGCTGCTGCGAAGCAGCAATCGTGCCAGCCAGGTGACGCATGGCCGGGTGGCGCAGGCAAGGGCTGCGGAAGACCGTCCCCCGGCGCATGCGCCAGCCTGCGTGCTGCGCCGTTCAGCGATCCAGCACGTAGCGCCCGGGTGCGCGATCGAGTGGCGGATAGGTCGGATCGGCATCGATGTCGGGCGCCTTCACGCGCCGGCCGGCGCGCTTCACGAGCCAGGCCGCCCAGTGCGGCCACCAGCTGCCTTCGTGGCGGCTGGCCGCGGCGCGCCAGGCCTCGGGCGTCTTCGTGCGCGCCGGTGATCCGGCCGCGCCGTCGGCGGCGAAGAAATGCCGGCGGTTCTTCGAGGCCGGATTCACGACGCCTGCGATGTGGCCGCTGGCGGCCAGCACGAACGCCCGGCTGCCGCGCAGCAGCCCGCGCGCCAGCCATGCGGTCCGCCAGGGCACGATATGGTCTTCCTCGGCGGCGAGCAGGTACCAGGCCGACCGGATCGCCCGCAGGTCGAGCGGCACGCCGTCGAGTTGCACGAGGCCGGGATGGCGCAGGTTGTTCTCGAGGTACATGTGGCGCAGGTACCAGGCGTAGAGCACGCCGGGCAGGCTGGTGCCGTCGCTGTTCCAGTAGAGCAGGTCGAACGGTTCCGGCGCCTTGCCCTTCAGCCAGTGGTCGACCACGAAGCGCCAGATCAGGTCGTTCGCACGCAGGCTGGCGAAGGTGAAGGCGAGGTCGCGTCCGCTCATCACCGCCGGTTCGGCGGTCGGATCGAACCGCCGCTCGCAGGCTTCGACCGCGTCGCGGTCGATGTAGACACCGATGTCGCCGACGTCGCTGAAGTCGAGCATGGTCGCCAGCAGGGTGGTCGATGCCGCCGGGTGCTCGCCGCGCGCAGCGGCCAGTGCCAGCGCGGTCGACAGCAGCGTACCTCCGACGCAGAAGCCGAGCGCATTCACCTGCGTGCTGCCCGAGATCGCGCGCGCGATGCGGATCGATTCCAGAACGCCGCGCTGCGCGTAGTCTTCCCAGCGCAGGTGGCCGAGCTCGGCCGGCGCATTGCGCCAGGACAGCATGTACACATCGAAGCCCTGTTCCAGTGCGAAGCGCACGAACGAGTTCCCGGGCTGCAGGTCGAGGATGTAGTACTTGTTGATGAACGGCGGCACGATCACCAGCGGCCGCGCATGCACGGTCGGCCCGGCGGGCCGGTAGTGGATCAGTTCGACGATCTCGTTGCGGTGGATCACCGCGCCCGGGGTCACGGCGAGGTTGCGTCCGACCTCGAACGCCTGCTCGTCGGTCATCGTGAGGGCGCCTCGGCGGGCGTCCTCGGCGGCACGCTGCAGCCCGCGCGCGAGACTCTCTCCGGCACTGCGTGCCGCGAGCTCCAGCACTTCCGGATTGGTCGGCGCGAAATTCGCGGGCGACATCGAATCGATCCATTGCCTCAGGAAGAACCGGGCATGCCGCTCGCTCGCCGGATCGAGGGTGGCGGCCGTGATCGCCCCCTCGAGCCAGCGTTCGTTCAGGAGTTGTGCCTGCCTCAGGTAATCGAACCAGGGGTGGGATTGCCAGGCTGGCGCGCTGAAGCGGCGGTCGCGCGCGGCCAGTGCCTGCAGTTCCGGGTCGGGTGCTGCCTGGGCGGGCTGTCCGATCGCCGATTGCCACAGCGCCAGATGGCGCTCGGTCAGCTCGCGGCCGAGTGCCTGCCAGGTGCCGGGTCTGCGCTCCAGCGCCGCTGCCAGCG
>CAIQON010000338.1 GCA_903873475.1 uncultured bacterium | reverse complement strand
GAGATGTACGAGAAGAACAACTGCGTGTTCCACTACGCGATGCCGCCGGAACACCAGTACATGCGCAACTGGAACCAGGGCTACAACGACTGGGCTGTGAAGAACAAGCTGCGCCTGCATGCCGACCCGGTGGTGATCCAGCTGTACTGCGAGGTACTGCAGAAGTTCCGCCTGGCCGCGCAAGGGAAGGGTACCAGTACGCGCCGGCCGCCCGAGTCGCTGCGCGAGCGCGTCGAGACCTACTTCGATCCGCTGCCGTTCTGGTATCCGCCGCTGGAGGCGCAGGCGACCGACCGCGAGCGCTACCCGCTCAACGCGGTCACGCAGCGGCCGATGGCGATGTACCACTCGTGGGATTCCCAGAACGCCTGGCTGCGCCAGATCCACGGCCACAACTACCTGATGGTTAATCCGGTGACGGCGAAGGCGGCGGGCATCGCCGACGACGACTGGATCTGGGTGGAATCCATGCACGGCAAGGTGCGCTGCCTGTGTCGCTACACCGAAGCCGTCGAGCCGGGCACGGTCTGGACGTGGAATGCGATCGGCAAGGCGAAGGGCGCCTGGAATCTCGGCCCGGAAGCCAACGAGTCGCAGAAGGGTTTCCTGCTGAACCACCTGATCTCCGAGGAACTGCCGGCCGACGCCTCGGGTGCGCGCCTGTCGAACTCGGACCCGATCACCGGGCAGGCCGGCTGGTACGACGTGCACGTGCGCATCAGCAAGGCCGATGCCGGCGACCCCGAGGAAACCTTCCCGCAGTTCGCGGCGATGCCGGCGCTGCCGGGCACCGGACCTGCCCGCCGCAGCTGGCAGGCGTTCTTCGCGGGCAAGGGCGTGGCCACTGAAATGACCGCGGTGAGCCGCGAACTGAAGAAGGGAGAACCGCGTTGACCCAGCTTGCATTGGTCATCGACCTGAACGTCTGCGTCGGCTGCCACGCCTGCGTCACCAGTTGCAAGGAATGGAACACCTCCGGCGTCGCCGGCTTCCTGAGCGACGAGAACCCTTACGACAAGGATCCGACCGGCACCTTCTTCAACCGGGTGCAGACCTACGAGGTGGGCGAGTTCCCGTGTACCGAGACCGTCCACTTCCCGAAGTCATGCCTGCACTGCGAAGACCCGCCCTGCGTGCCGGTGTGCCCGACCGGCGCGTCGTACAAGCGCAAGGAAGACGGCATCGTACTGGTCGACTACGACAAGTGCATCGGCTGCAAGTACTGCGCCTGGGCCTGTCCGTATGGCGCGCGCGAGATCGACGAGAAGCAGCAGGTGATGAAGAAGTGCACCCTGTGCGTCGATCGCATCTACGACGAGGCCATTCCCGAGGCACAGCGCAAGCCGGCCTGCGTGGTGGCCTGCCCGACCAGTGCCCGCCTGTTCGGAGACATCCATGATCCCGATTCCGAGGTCTCGCTGGCGATCCGCGAGCGCGGCGGCTATGGGCTGATGCCCGAGTGGGGCACCGAGCCGGCGAACCACTACCTGCCCCGGCGCAAGGGTACGGTACCGGTCGCGGCCGACCAGGTCAGCCGGATCGATTCGCCGCTGAACGTCGACGGCCGGGTGCCCGGCACGCTCGCGGCACTGATCGCCGAGGCGCAGGCTGCGGCCGACCCGGCGGCGGCGCGCGACGGGGGAGAATGCTGACATGCATCCTGCATTTTCCCTGATCTTCCTCACCACGCTCATCGGCGTCGCGCAGGGGCTGTTCCTCGCCGTGTTCTCGATCGACGTCGTTTCCCGGCTCGGGTTGTCGGCGCTGCCGATGCCCTCGTTCATCATCGCCGGCTGCGTGCTGTCGGTGCTGTTCGCCGCACTCGGCCTGCTCGCCTCATGCTGGCACCTGGGCCGCCCGGAGCGCGCATGGCGCGCGGCGACCATGTGGCGTACGTCCTGGCTGTCGCGCGAGGTGATCGTGCTGCCCGCGTTCCTGGCGGGCGTCGTTGCCTACGGCTTTGCCTATGCGACCGGATCGGTCTGGTCAGGTCCGCTCGGGCTGTTCGCGCTGGCGGCCTGCATCGCGCTGTTCGTATGCACGGGGATGATCTACGCATGCCTGCGCTTCCTCCAGGAATGGGCGTCGCCGCTGACGCTGCTCAATTACTTCCTGCTCGGCTGCGCATCGGGTTGCACGTTCGCGACGCTGCTGTCTTCGCTGCTGGCGCCGGGCTATACCGAGGTGCTGGCCACCTGGGCGATCGGCCTGACCACCAGTGCGCTGGTCGTGCGCGCCGCGATGCTGGCCCGCAACGCGCGGCTTCGGCCGAAGTCCACCGTGCAGTCGGCGATCGGCGTGAAGCATCCGAAGGTGCAGCAGAAGTCGCAGGGTGCGATTGGCGGTTCCTTCAATACGCGCGAGTTTGCCCACGGCCGGACGCGCACCTTCCTGCGGTCGGTCAAGTGGGCATTCCTGCTGCTCGCATTCCCGCTGCCGGCCGGCCTGCTGTGGCTGGGGGCGACGAGCGGCGCGGCGACGCTGCTGGCGATGGCGTTCGTGGTGCAGTACGTCGGCCTGCTCGCCGAGCGCTGGTTCTTCTTCGCACAGGCCAACCATCCTCAGAACCTGTACTACCAGACGATCTCCTGACCGGCGTCCGGCGTCCGGCTCAGTTCTCCATCCGGATGCCGGCGGTCTTGACGATCTTCGCGTAGAGGGCGAGGTCGGCCTTCAGAAGCGCGCCGAACTGTGCTGGCGTCGAGATCCAGGGTTCCATGCCCTGTGCCTGCATGCGCTCGCGGATGTCGGGGGCGGCCAGCACGGCGGCCAGTGCGCCGGCCCAGCGATCGACCGCCGGCGCGGGCGTGCCGGCCGGCGCCAGCATGCCGAACCAGTTCTTCGCGGTGAAGCCCGGCATGCCCGCTTCGGCGAAAGTCGGTACCTGGGGCAGCGTGGGCGACCGCCCGTCGCCGGACACCGCCAGAGCGCGCAGCCGGCCCGCCCGGATGTTCGGGATCGTCTCGGCGGTGGCGGCGAACATCATCTGCACATGGCCGCCGAGCAGATCGGTCATCGCCGGGCCGCCGCCCTTGTACGGGATGTGCGTGGTCTTCACGCCGGCGAGCATGTTGAACAGTTCGCCGGCCAGGTGCAGCGGCCCGCCGGTGCTCGCGGACGCGTAGTTGAGCGTCCCTGGCTTCGCCCGTGCGAGGGCGGCCAGTTCCTGCAGCGAGTTCGCGCCGACCGACGGATGCACGACCAGCACCAGTTCGCCCCGGCTGATCGTACCCAGCGGCGTGAAGTCGCGCACAGGGTCGTAGGGTACCGGCATCAGGTTCGGGATGATCGTGTGCGCGATGGCCATCATCAGCGCTGTCTGGCCGTCCGGGACGGATCGGGTCACCGCCTGAGTGCCGATGATCGTGTTCCCGCCGGGGCGGTTGTCGACGATCACCTGCTGTCCCCAGCGCTCGGTGAGCTTCGGTGCGACCAGCCGGGCGAGCAGGTCGGTGCTGCCGCCGGTCGCATAGGGCACGATCAGGCGCACCGGCCGGTCCGGCAGCGCCGGCTGCGCGACGGCGCAGGCCGCCGACGCGGCCAGCAGCACGGCGGCCGCCGCGCGACAAAAGCATTCCCGGGGCAGCATCCTGGTCTCCGCGCATGCCGGCACAGGCCGGTGCCGGGATGGTAGGCCATCCCGGGCAATCGGGCAGGGCGCAGGCAGGCGGGCGCTCGATTGCACCGCGGCTTGCATTTGCGGTAGCCTGCAATCCCACATGACGACTCGCTGACCGAGGCGGAGATTTCCATGAATGACGTAAACCGCGAAAAGCTCATCGTCGACCTCAAGACCGTCGTCTCCGATGCTGAAGCGCTGGTGAAGGCCACTGCCGGACAGGCCGGCGAGAAGATCGGCGAAGTACGCGCCAAGGCGGAAGATTCACTGCGCTCCGCGCGGCTCGCGCTGCGCGATGCCGAGGCGCTGGTCGTCGACAAGACCAGGCAGGCCGCACGTGCGACCGATGATTTCGTGCACGACAAGCCCTGGACGGCCGTCGGCGTGGGTGCTGCCGTCGGCATGATCATCGGGCTGCTGATCGCCCGCCGCTGAACGTGACCCGGCCCGTATCGTGACTGATCCGGCCGGTGGCGAGACGCCCCCGGGCGTCCTGCAGTCGCTGCGCGATCTGGTCGGGGGCGCGGTCGCAGCCCTCCAGACCCGGCTGCAGCTGCTGTCGGTCGATGCGCAGGAGGCCGGATGGCGGCTTGCTGCGATCGTTCTTTATGGCATCGTTGCGCTGTTCTGCCTGTTCGTCGGCACGGTGCTGCTGGCGCTGCTGATCATCGTGGTGTTCTGGGATCGCAGCCCTGCACTGGCAGTCGGACTGCTGAGTCTCTTCTTCCTGATCGCAGGGGCAGGGTGCGCGCTGCTCGCCCAGCGCCATGCGCGCGTGGCGCCCGGCCTGTTCGCAGCCACGCTCGATGCCCTTGCCCGCGACCGTGAGGCGCTGTCGGCCAGTCCCCCCGCTGCCGACCGCGGCGGCGCGGCCTCGCCGCGATGATCAGCGAGCGGCTGCTGGCGCTGGCAGTACGGCGCGAGCGGTTGCGCATGCGTGCCGATGGCGAGCGCGAGGCGATTGCCATGCGCGTGCGGTCACTCGATGTACCTTTCCGGATGGTCGATCGTGTGGCTGGTGGTGTACGCTGGCTGAAGGTCAATCCTGCCGCCGGCGTGGCGATTCTGGTGGCGATCGTCATCGTGCGCCCGCGCGAGGTGGTTGCCCTCGCGCAGGGCG
>CAIQON010000337.1 GCA_903873475.1 uncultured bacterium | reverse complement strand
GTCGAGGTCGAGGTCGCCGAGGTTGGTGCCTTCGATGTTGGCGGCGACGACGCCGCCGACGGCGCCGTCCTCGCGCACCGCGCGCTCGAGTTCGCGCGCGGCGCCGGCGGCATCAGGCAGCGCACCGGAGGCGAGCCAGGAGAAGCGCGATGGCTCGCGCGCGCACAGGCGCGCCAGCGAATCGTTCAGCAGCCGGTGCCAGCGCGTGCCCTGCACCTGCGGCAGCGCGTAGGCGAAGATGTCGGTCCATACCGACAGCACCTGCCGGTCGATGCCGGTGCGGTCCATGCTCGCCAGCCGATCCGGGATCGGTTCGACCAGCTTGCTGAAGAAGGGGCGTACCTGCAAGCCGTGGGCGAAGCGCAGGCAGTGGCAGCCGGGCGAGGATTCGACCACCGACACGCCGAAATCGGCGGCGCGGGCGGACAGGGGTTCGAGGATCTCGAGCGGGACGTAGTGGGCGTGGACATCGATCGGCATGACGGCAGTTCTCTGGCAGTACTGGGGAAATCCGCGCGCGCGCGGGCGGTGGACTCGGCGGGCAGGGACGGCGAACGCGCCGCCACCGGTGCCCCCGCGTTCAGTTCGCGCCTGCCCCGGCCCGGGCTTCGCGCATCGCACGCGCGAGGCGCTCAGGGGACAGCGGCAGGTCGGTGATCTTCACGCCCAGGCCGGCGAGTGCAGCGGCCACCGCATTGCCGAGCGCGGCGCCGGTGGCGACGATGCCGCCTTCGCCCGCACCCTTGACGCCCAGCGGATTGAGCCTGGACGGGTGGGTCTCGAGCGTGATCACTTCGACGTTCGGGAAGCCGGTGGCGGTCGCGACGAGGTAGTCGGCGAGCGTGCCGGTGACCAGCTGGCCGCTGTCGTCGTACACGAGCTCGTCGAGGAAGGTCGCGCCGATGCCCTGCACCGCTGCACCGATCGCCTGCCCGTGCACCAGCAGCGGGTTCACCGCGCGCCCGATGTCCTCGATCGCCAGGAAGCGCAGCAACTCGACTTCGGCCGTCTCGGGGTCGACCGCCACCTGCGCCACGTGGGTGCCGTAGGTGTAGGTACGCTTCTTCACCTCGAACAGCGCGACGGCCTCTATTGCCGCGGCCGCGGTCGCGTCGCCGGAATCGGCCAGCGCGGCGATCTCGGACAGGGTGCCCGGCTGCAGCGGCACCGGTTCGCGCCCGGCGGCGGACGCATCGGCGCGGCGCAGGAACCGGCCCCCGCGGTAGTCGATCATCGACGGTTCGATACCGTGGTGCTGCGCGCACCATGCGCGTGCCTGCGCGAGCAGCTTCTCGCCGGCGAGGTGCAGCGCGCTGCCGCCCACGACGACCGCGCGGCTGTGGTAGGTGCCGTAGCCGAACTCGACCAGCGTGGTCGATCCGTGGTGCAGCGTGAATGCCTCGACCGGCAGTTCCAGCACGTCGGCGACGATCTGCGCCATCACCGTCTCGTGCCCCTGCCCGGATGCCGAGCAGGCGGTGAACAGGTCGATGCCGCCATCGGCCCGAGCCCGGACGCGGCCGGTCTCCGAGGGCCCGGCACCGCTGGATTCGACGAAGCACGCGAGCCCGACGCCGAGCAGGCGACCGTCAGCGGCGACCTTGCCTGCCTTCATCACGTCTTCATAGCCGGTCTCGGCGAGGGCGCGCTCGAAGGCCATCGGATAGTCGCCGGTATCGAACTCGATGGCGGGCTCGTAAGGACAGAGCTGGCCGCTCGGGAACGGCATCTCGTCCGGGCCGATCAGGTTGATGCGCCGGATCTGCGCCGGGTCGATTCCGAGGTCGGCCGCGGCGAGGTCGATCAACCGCTCGCGGAAGAAGTTGGCCTCGTAACGGCCTGGCCCGCGGTAGGTGCCGACCGGCGTCTTGTTGGTCATCAGCGCCAGCACTTCGAACTCGCAGTCGGGCATCCGGTATGGCCCCGGCATGAACTGGGCGGCTTTCGCCGGCACCACGCCGCCGTTGGTTCGCACGTACGCGCCGAGGTCGCCGAGCACCCGCCCGCGCAACCCGATGAAGCGCCCGTCGGCCTCGCAGGCGATCTCGAGCGTGCACTCGATCTCGCGCGAATGATTGGTCGCGAGCAGGTGCTCCCTGCGGTCTTCTATCCATTTCACCGGCCGACCCAGCGACAGCGCGGCGAAGGGCACGAGGAAATCCTCGGGATACAGCTCGCCGCGCACGCCGAAGCTGCCGCCGACATCGAGCTCGAGCAGTTCGACCGCAGACTCCTCCATCGAGAAGACCTTCGCCAGCCAGCGGCGGTTGAAGAAGGTGACCTTGGCCGCCCCCCAGATGCGCAGCACGCGCTGCCCGGCGTCGAACTCGGCCAGCAGGCCGCGGGTTTCCATCGGCAGCGCCGCCTGGCGATGGCAGCGGAAGGTCTCCCGGCGGCGATAGGGCGCGCGGCTGAACCCGCCGGCCGGGTCGCCGCGCGACACGGTGTAGCGCGCGGCGATGTTGCTGCCGACATCCGGATGGACCAGCGTGCCGCCAGCCTCGGCCTGGTGCACGTCGGTGACCGGCGGCTCGGTGCGGTACTCGACGTCGACCAGGTCGAGCGCATCTTCCGCGACGTAACGGTCGTCGGCCACCACGAACGCAACCGGTTCGCCGACGTGGCGCACACGGTCTTTCGCGAGCGGGTACTGCAGGTAGCGATCGAATCCCTCGAGCGGTGCCAGCCGGATCGGTATCGGCTGCGCGATCGAGGCGATGTCGGCCCAGGTGTAGACGGCGAGCACGCCGGGCAGGGCGAGTGCACGCGAGGCATCGATGCCGAGGATGCGGGCATGCGCATGCGGGCTGCGCACCACGACGGCATGCAACTGGCCCGGACGCTTCAGGTCATCGACGAAGGTCGCGCGGCCGGTCAGGAAGCGCGCATCCTCCTTGCGCGGAAGCGCCCGGCCGACCTGCGGGCTACCCGCCGCTGCCCCGTGCTGCCCCGGCGTGCAAGCCGGGGCGCTCAAGCCGCCGTTCCTTCGCGCAGGCGCCGGGCAGCGTGGAGGATCGCCTCGACGATCGGCACGTAGCCGGTGCAGCGGCACAGGTTGCCGGAGATTGCGTGGCGCACCTGGTCGGGCGACGGGTCGGGCGTCTCTTCGAGCAGCGCATGCGCGGTGGTGAGCAGCCCGGCGGTGCAGAATCCGCACTGCAGCGCATGATGTTCGCGGAACGATTCCTGGAGCACCGACAGGTCGGCCTCGCCGCGCAGTACCGCCGGACCATTCATCGGGCAGCGCTCGGCCAGTCCCTCGACCGTCACCACCGAGGAGCCGTCGGCCTGCACCGCGTACATCAGGCACCCGCGGATCGAGCGGCCGTCGACCAGCACGGTACACGCGCCGCACACGCCATGTTCACAGCCCAGGTGCGTGCCGGTGAGGTCGAGCGTCTCGCGCAGGAAGTCGGCCAGCGTCATCCTCGGTTCGACATCACGTTCGACCGGCGTGCCGTTCACCGTCAGGCGGATGCAATGCGTCATCGGGCAACTCCGGAGGCGGCGCCGGGGGCCAGCGCCGTGGCGAGCGTGCGGCGCACCAGCACGCGCGCGAGTTCACGCCGGTATTCTGCGCTGGCCTGGTGGTCGGAGCGGGGCTCCAGCCCGTCGGTGGCGAGCGGAGCCACCTGCTCGGCCAGGCCCGGCACCGCTGGTTCGCCGATGAGCGCGGCTTCGACCGCGTGCGCGCGGATCGGCAGGTCGGCGGCGCCGAACAGCACCACCGTAGCCGCGCTTACGCGCGCGGCTGCATCGACGTCCACGCTCAGCGCGACACCCAGCATCGCATAGTCGCCATGGCGCCGGGCGATCTCGGCAAAGCCATGCCGGCGTCCGGCGGGACAGGCCGGAAAGCGCACCCCGACCAGTATCTCGTCGCTCGCCAGCGCGGTGGTGAACAGGCCCTTGAAAAAGGATCCGGCCGGGACTTCGCGCCGGCCGGAAGGCCCCTGCAGACGCAGGGTCGCGCCGCAGGCGACGGCGACTGCCGGCAGTTCCGCCGAAGGGTCGGCATGCGACAGGCTGCCGCCGAGCGTGCCGCGGTTGCGGATCTGCACATGGGCGACCCAGGGCATCGCGGCGTGGATGAGCGGCTGTGCACGGGCAAGCTCAGGCGAGCGTTCGAGGGTCCGGCTGCGAACCATCGCGCCGGCCAGCACGGAGCCATCTGCCTCGATCTCGAGCCCGCCCAGGCCTTCGACCCGGTTGAGGTCGATCAGGATCGTCGGGCTGGCCAGCCGCAGCGCGAGTACCGGCGCGAGGCTCTGGCCGCCCGCCAGCAGCTTCGCATCGTCGCCGTGCTTCGACAGGGCCTCGACTGCCTCATCGAGGCTGCGCGGGGCAAGGTAGTCGAACGCGGCGGCTTTCATCGCTGATGCTGCATCCTTGTGGTGATCGGTGGGCCGGGCTGTCGGTGACCGCCTGACAGAGCGTACGCGAAATCCGGAGCAAGGTTGATGCCGGGTTCGATGCTGCCCCGGATCGGGCGCCGTTCAGCGTCCGATGGTCACCAGCCGTTCGCTGATCTCGTCGGCCGCCCGTCGGGTCAGCGCGATGATCCGCGTGCGTTGCCGCTCGGTGAGCCGGAACGCCGGCCCGGCGACCGAGAGCGCCGCGGCCAGCCGGCTGCCCTCGACCACCGGTGCTGCCGCGGCCCAGATGTCGGGCGTGATCTCTTCGATGCTCTGCGACCAGCCCTGGCGCGCGATGGTGGCCAGTTCTTCGGCGAACGGACCCGGCCGGCGCCGCAGGTCGGGATCGATCTTGCGCGCACGGGCCAGGTACTCGTTTCGTTCGCGGTCGACCATGTAGGCCAGCAGCAGCTTCGGCGATGCGCCGCGGTGCAGCGGGAAGGACGCGCCGACCTCGAACGACAGCCGGACCCGCTGCACCGATTCGACCCGCTCGATGCAGATTGCAGCATCGCCCACGCGGCGCACGAGGATGACGGTCTCGCCGGAGGCGTCGCGCAGCTTCTCCATCACGGGCAAGGCCACGTCGATGAAGCTGAATGCGGCGCGGGAGGCGCGGGCCAGTTCGACCATGCGCGGGGAGAGGTGGTAGCCGCCATGGCCGTCGTCGGTGACCAGGCCGACCTCGCGCAGCAGCGCGATGTAGCGGTAGGCAGTCGACAGCGGCACCTTCACGCTCTTGGCGATGGCGTCGACGGTGACGATCGGGCGATCGGGCGTGAACGTGGTGAGCACCTGCAGCACCTTGCGCGAGCTGGCGGTGCCGCGGATGCGCTTGGCCGGCGCCAGCGGGAGCAGCGCCTTCGGTCTCGTTGCCGGTCTCGTTGCCGGTTTGGTTGCCGGCCTCGTTACTGCAGCGCGGGGCGCGGTTTCCCGGGCCTTGGTGGTCGTCTTCCTGCTTGACATGTTGGCTGTCTTTTAGATTGATTCTTCTTACAGGGCAGTATAGCCTTATCCTTTGGTGAGATGTGGTTGCCGACGCCTATTCAATCGCGCTGCATCGGCATCGGCATCGGGGTGGCCGGTCCCGCGCAGGGCCGGTCACGCGGTGCCGCCGGCGCTGGCAAGATCCGATCCGGCCC
>CAIQON010000336.1 GCA_903873475.1 uncultured bacterium | reverse complement strand
GCCCGCCTGCGCGAGCAGGCCGCCGGACAGGGCCGGCACCGCCTGCGCAAGCCATGTCCGGGCAATCGCTTCGGGCGGCATCTGGCCAGCCATGGTGGCCCCCGGCGCACCGAAGGCTCCGAGGACGACCATCGATGCGCCAAGCGCGCGGGCGGTGAACGATGCCAGCCGGCAAGCCGACACCTGCGCAGGCAGGCCGGAACCGAAGCGGGGTTTCTGGGTCAAAGCCGGTACCCCATGGCGTGCTGGGAGCTGGCTGGCCGGCCTGTCTGGACATGCGACCGGCGCAAGGCTGGCGGCAGGGCGGTGAGCGCAGTTTCCGAAAATGTTCATGTTTGCGAAGAGTTTAGGTATATTTGCCCGCCGTCACAAGCCGACCGGTCGTGTTCTGTCTGCCCGTCGCGCATGCCGCCACGGAAGCGGAATGAGCCCGGTCGATCGGGAGACGGATGAATGCACGACGCCTCCGGGAGATCGTCCCGGGTGCAAAAGACAGCATCCGTATCCGTCAGGCGCCCTCGGTCACTGCATCGCCCAGCCCCACCCTCCATCCTGCAGACGCAACAGCCACGACTGGCCCATCGATGAACGCCCCCGATCAGAACCAGACCGTCCGCGCGACCGACCTGACCCGCCAGTTCGGCGAACGCGTGGCAGTCGACAAGGTGAGCTTCGAGCTCAACCGCGGCGAAGTGCTCGGCTTTCTAGGGCCCAACGGCGCAGGCAAGACGACCACCATGCAGATGCTCACCGGCAACCTCGCGCCCAGCGCGGGACAGGTCGAGATCTGCGGCATCGACATGCTCGATCGCCCGACCGACGCCAAGGCGCGCATCGGCTACCTGCCCGAGACCCCGCCGCTGTACCGCGACCTCACGGTCAACGAGTTCCTGCAACTCGCCGGACGCCTGCACCGCGTGCCCAAGAAGGAACTCCCGGCGGCGGTCGAGAGCGCGAAGCAGCGCTGCGGCATCGGCGACGTAGGCCAGCGACTGATCGGTGCGCTCTCCAAGGGCTACCAGCAGCGCGTCGGCATCGCGCAGGCGATCATCCACAACCCGGATGTCGTGATCCTCGATGAACCGACGGTCGGCCTCGACCCGAACCAGATCCGCGACATCCGCGCGCTGATCCGCGAACTCGGCGGCGCGCACAGCGTGATCCTGTCGACGCACATCCTCCCCGAGGTCGAGCAGGTCTGCAGCCGCGTGCAGATCATCCACAAGGGGCGGCTGGTGTTCGCCGATACGCTGGGCGGCGTCAGCGCCTTCAAGGGCCGCAGCCTGATGCTGGGCCTGCGCAATCCCCCGCCCATCGAGGCGCTCGCGTCCGTCCCCGGCGTCGCCCGTGTCGAACCGGCGCGCGGCGGCCTCTTCCGGGTCGAGCCCGCGCCCGACACCGACCCGGTCGACGCGCTGGTGCAGGCGGCCTGGGACGGCAAATGGAATCTTTTCCAGCTGGCCCCTGCGGTATCCAGCATCGAGGATGTATTCGTGCAGCTGACCCACCGCGAGGAGCCCGTCTGATGATCTTCACCGTTGCCGGCAAGGAGCTGCGCGCGCTGTTCTCGTCGCCGCTCGCCTGGGTGGTGCTCGCCTTCCTGCAGGTCTCGATGGCGTGGATCCTGGTCACCCGGCTGGATGCCTATCTCACCGTGCAGACCCAGCTGATGCAGATGGACACGCCGCCGGGCGTGACCGAGATCATCATCGCGCCGATCTTCGGCGCGGCTGCGGTGATCCTGATCATGGCGGTGCCATTGCTGTCGATGCGCCTGATAGCGGAAGAGCGCCGCAACCAGACGATGACCTTCCTGATCTCGGCGCCGCTGTCGATGACGCAGATCGTGATCGGCAAGTTCGTCGGCCTTTATTCGTTCCTCATGCTGTCGGTCGCGCTGATCCTCCTGATGGCCTCGTCGATGTACCTAGGCGGCCGGCTCGACCTCGGCCTGCTCGGCACGCTGTCGCTCGGGCTGGCGCTGCTGATCGCTGCCTTCGCTGCCGTCGGTGTGTTCTTCTCGGCGATGACCGTGCAGCCGGTGGTCGCGGCGACCGCCACGCTGGCGACGCTGCTCGGCCTGTGGCTGCTCAACATGTCGCAGGCCAGCCCCGACAGCCCGTTCCTGATGCTCGCGCTGATCCGCCGTTACGAAAGCTTCACCAAGGGCCTGATCGACACCAGCGACATCATCTTCCTCGTGCTGTTCACCGCCGTGTTCCTGATCCTCGCGATCCGCCGGCTCGATTCCGACCGGCTGG
>CAIQON010000335.1 GCA_903873475.1 uncultured bacterium | reverse complement strand
GTCGAGAAGGCGCATCCGGACGTCTTCAACGTGCTGCTGCAGGTGCTGGACGATGGCCGGATGACCGACGGCCAGGGGCGTACGGTGGACTTCAAGAACACCGTGATCGTGATGACCTCGAACCTCGGCTCGCAGATGATCCAGCAGATGTCGGGCAGCGACTATGGCGTGGTGAAGGTCGCGGTGATGGCGGAGGTCAAGACGCATTTCCGGCCCGAATTCGTCAATCGCATCGACGAGATCGTGGTGTTCCATGCGCTCGACGAGGCGAACATCGAGAACATCGCACGCATCCAGCTCAAGCTGCTCGAGCAGCGTCTGGCCTCGATGGAGATGACGCTCGAAGTGACCGATGCCGCGGTGGCGGAGGTTGCCAGGGCGGGCTTCGACCCGGTGTTCGGTGCGCGGCCGCTCAAGCGGGCGATCCAGGGCGAGATCGAGAACCGGCTTGCGCGGGAACTGCTCGAAGGAAGGTTCGGTGCGAAGGACACCGTGAAGGTCGATGTCCGCAACGGGATGTTCGTGTTCACGAAGACGTGACCGGCGGGTCGGCAGCGGGTGTTCAGGGCTCGCTGCCGACCAGCCCGTTGTGGATCGCGTAGCGCACCATGCCGGCGACGTCGTGCACCTGCAGCCGCCGGCTGATCTGGTAGCGATGGGCATCGACGGTCCTGCTGCTCACGCCGAGGTTGCGCGCGATGGTCTTCGTGTTGTGGCCCTGTGCCACCAGTCGAAGCACCTCGAGCTGGCGCGGTGTCAACGCGTGGTGCATGGCACCGTGGTCGCGGCGCTGCAGGTGGTCGACCAGCGACGAAGAGGCGAGCGGGCTCAGGTAGCGCTGGCCGGCCGCGACCGACCTCAGCGCATCGCCGAGGGCCTGCGCGTCGTCCTCGCGCACAAGGTAGCCGAGCGCGCCGGCATCGAAGGCTGCCTTCACGGCCTGCGCATCTGCGCCAGCGCCGAGCCGTATGCAGGACGTGGTCGGGGTGGCTGCAAGCGGCCGGACCAGTGCGAGCGCGCCGCGTGGCTCGAGGGTAGCCACGATGGCTACCACAGGCGCGAGGCGCACCGCTGCCGCGAGTGCCGTGCGCGCATCGGAGGCCCCGGCCACGACGCGGCAGCCGAGCTCATGCTCGAGGAGCGCGCGCAGTCCCGCGCGCGACAGGGGCTGGTCATCCAGCAGCAGTACGTTCGGTGCGGTTCGCTTTCCGGTCACCTGTCGATCGTGCGCCACCTGACGCAGGCTTGTAAAGCGCGCCCGGCGCAGTGGCGCAGTGGCGCAGCCTCGGGCAGCGGCGTGTGCGATCGTTCAGACAGTGACGGCGCACACGTCCGGGCGCGCGGGGCCGATCGTCCAGCCGAGGCGCCGGTAGACCTGTCCGCCGGTGTCGCACAGCAGGACCTTTATGCCGGCATGCACCAGCGCATCGAGCGCCCATGTCGCGTTGCATTCGCCGACATGCGTGTTCCGGAACACGTGCGGGAACATGTTGCCGCCGCCGTAGACGTAGGCCTCGCAGAGCGACGGGGTGATGCCGCGGGCGCGCAGCAGCGTGTACATGCGCTCCAGCGCGACGTCGGCGAAGGCGCCGTTGCTGCGCTCCGTGGCGGGTGCCGTCCGTGCGTGCACGATGTGGCACATCACGCCGATCGTCCGCCGGGGATCGGTCAGCACGATCGCGATGCATGACCCGAGCAGCGTCTCGAGGCGATCGTCGCGGGTGCCGATGGCGACATCCCCCGGGTTGAGGACATGCACTGCGCCTGCGAAGCGGGGGTGGTGCGTGCCGGTGGGCGCCGCTGCCGGAGCGCTCATGCAACCTTCCGGAAGGCACCGGGCGCAAGCGTCTGCAACGGCGTGCTGCAGGGCACCCGGCCTTCGGCGGTACCGATGAAGAACAGGCCGCCAGGGCGCAGTTCCGCCAGCACCCGGTCGACGACCGCCACCTTGGTCGGGACATCGAAGTAGATCAGCACGTTGCGCAGGAACACGACGTCGAAGGGGCCGAGCTTCTCGATCGGGCGGCACAGATTGAGCTGCCCGAACCTGACGTGCCGCCGCAGTTCCTGGCCCACCTGCGCCATGCCTTCGGAGCGACCCTCGCCGCGCAGGCAGTGGCGTCGCATGCGTGTCGGGCTGACGTTGCGCAGGCGTTCCTCCGGGTAGATCGCCTCGATCGCGCTGCGCAGCACGCGGTCGCTGATGTCGGTACCGAGTACGGACCAGGCCGATCCGATGCGTCCCTGGGCCTGCAGGTCGGCGAGCAGCATGGCGGTGCTGTAGGCCTCGTCGCCGAACGAAGACGCCGCGCTCCACACCGCCACCGAGGACGGTTTCAGCGCTGACAGTTCGCGCTCGAGCATGTCGAAATGGGCGGGCTCGCGGAAGAAGTAGGTCTCGTTAGTCGTCAGCAGGTCGACGGCCATCTGGAACTCGCCGCCGCTGTCTGGGCGGGAGATCAGGTCGATGTACGCGTCATAGCCGTCCATGCCGAGTTTCTGCACGCGGGGTGCCAGCCGGGACGACACGAGCGGCTTCTTCGATTCGTTGAAGGACAGTCCGATCGCACCATGCATCAGGGCGGTGATGCGTCGGAACGTTTCGTCACGCAGGGGTTGCATCGGCTTGCGGTCGATGATCAGTAGGGCCGGAAGTTGCTGCTTCCGGCACCGGCCGGGCAAGACTGCCGGGCGGGTTGGGGCGCATCCGCCCTGCGGCGCGCCTCCTCGCGCACCGGCGCCGGTGCTGGCGCACGCACGGGCGTGCGTCCGGCACGGCCATCGACCACGAAGAACGACACCGACTCCTGCAGTTGCGCAGCCTGGCCTGACAGCTCCTCGGAGGTCGCCGCCAGTTCTTCCGAAGCGGAGGCGTTCTGCTGGGTCGCCTTGCTCAGTTGCGACATGGCGCCGCTGATCAGCGTGACCGAGTGGCTCTGTTCGGACGAGGCGGCGGTGATCTCCTGTACCAGTTCGGAGGTCTTCTGGATCGAGGGCACGATCTCGTCGAGTAGCTTGCCGGCACGCTCGGCAGTGGACACGCTGTGGCTGGCGAGGTCGCCGATTTCCTTTGCTGCCTCCTGGCTGCGCTCGGCCAGCTTGCGCACCTCGGCGGCGACGACTGCGAACCCCTTGCCATGACCGCCAGCCCGTGCCGCTTCGATCGCCGCGTTCAGGGCAAGCAGGTTCGTCTGGTAGGCGATGTCGTCGATGATGCCGATCTTTGCGGCGATCTGCTTCATCGCCAGCACGGTCTGGATGACGGCTGCGCCGCCTTCGCCGGCCTCCTTGCTCGCCTGCGTGGCCATCCCGTCGGTGACCTTGGCGTTGTCGGTGTTCTGGTTGATCGATGCCGACATGACATCCACCGATTCGGTCGTCTGCTCCACCGATGAGGCCTGTTCGCTGGCCGATTGCGCGAGCGACTGGGCGGTCGCGCTGACCTGGTTCGCGGCGCCAGTCAGCGCCTGTGCCGCCGCGCTGACCTCGCCGAGCACCCGCGTGAGCTGCTCGGCGGTCGCATTGCCGCATTCCTTCACCTTGCCGAACAGCCCTTCGTAGTCCCGCTCGATGCGGTGGGACAGGTTGCCCTCCGAGAAGGCCTGCAGCAGGGCGGCGACTTCGTTCAGTCCCTGCTCGGTGGTGCCCAGCAGCTGGTTGACGTTCACGGCCAGGGTCCTGAAGAACCCGTCCTTGCCCTCGAGTTCGAGGCGGGTGCCGAAGTCGCCCGCGCTGGCAGCCTGCACCACGCGGTCGATCTCGCGCTCGGTCGCGACTTCCGCGGTCCGGTCGCCCCATTCGACGACGGTGCCGGCACGCTTCCCGGCCGGGTCGAACACGGGCGTGGCCACCAGCGAGAAGATGCGTCCTCCGACCGAGATCTGCGTGCGGTGCGTCGTGCGCATCGCCGCGAGCATGCCCTTCTGGTGGGCCGGGTTCCTGTGGAAGATGTCCATGCTCGAGCCCAGGACCTTGCGCGTCTCGAAGTCGGGCAGCGCCTTGCGCAGGTCCGACTCGGCCGCCAGCAGCATGCCTTCGACCGACTTGTTCATGAACACGATCTGGTTGTCGGCATCGGCGATCATCACGCTGTTGGTCACCGCTTCCAGGGCCGCCTTGATCCGGCCGTTGCGCTCGGTGTCCTCGCCCGCCGTGGCGAGCGTGGCACGCACGTGGGCGAACGCATGGGCCAACGGCGCCAGTTCGCTGCCCAGGGCGAGGGCGGGTGGCGCTTCTGCGCCGGTGCCGAGGGACTGGAACCGGCACGCTGCGGCTGTCAGCTCGCGCCGGAGGGCGGCGACGACGCTCATGCCCCATGCAGCCGCGGCGAGGCTGGCAGCGAACAGCAGTGCGACCACGGGCGTGGTGGCGGCACCTGAGATGCACAGGCCAGTGCCGATCGAAACGGGCACGAGCGTGAAGGTCAGCGCGGCAATGAGCCGGTCGCCATGGCTGTTGAGGACGGGCATCGGGGCTCCTTCGAGCAGGCGGGAGACATGGGGCACGGACCGGCGTCGGTACGTGCACGTTCGCAGCATTGCCGGGTCCAGGGGGGAGGGGACGCCGACAGTTGATGCCGCCACAGGAACGCTCTGGCGGCACCGGGCGGCCGGGTTCTCGTGCCGCTTGCGAAAAGTAACGGCGCCGCGCCGGGCAGGGCGCAGTCGTGTCAGTACTTAGCAGTAGTAAGCAAAAATGCTTATGCTCGACGCTTGCCGGCCTTGATGCCGGCGTGGAGCCGGTATATTCCGCTGCCGGCAGATGTGTATTCCGGTGGTTGCCGGCGCATGACCGCTCATCGAGGCGGCACATGGAGCCCGCAAGTGCGACTCGACAAGGAAACTGTCCTCCCGATGAATCTGATGGCCCGCCGCATCGTCGGCGACAGGCGTTTCGAGCGCCTGATCATTGCGTTGATCGTGCTCAACGGCGTGCTGGTCGGGCTCGAGACCTCGACAACGGTCGTTGCACACGCCGGTGGCCTGATCGAATGGCTGCACCACCTGATACTGGCTGCGTTCGTGGCCGAGGTCGGGATCAAACTGGCCGCCGTCGCGCCTGCCTGGCGCCGCTACTTCGGCGACAGCTGGAACCTGTTCGACTTCACCATCGTCGTGCTGTCCCTGCTTCCGTTTTCCGGCGAGCTTGCGATGATCGCGCGGATGGTCCGGTTGCTGCGCGTGCTGCGGCTGGTGTCGGCGCTTCCCAAGCTGCGCCTGGTGGTGGCCACGCTGGTCCACGCGCTGCCAGGGATGGGGCATGTGCTGATGCTGGTTGCGCTGCTGTTCTACATCTATGCCGTGGCCGGCTACCATCTGTTCCATGGCACGGATCCGGAGCGCTGGGGCACGCTGGGTGCTGCGCTGCTCACCCTCTTCCAGATCGCGACGCTGGAGGGGTGGGCCGAGGTGATGTATGCCGCGATGGAGACGGCGCCCTGGGCCTGGGTCTACTTCATCTCGTTCGTGATCATCGGCACGTTCGTGATGATCAACCTGTTCATCGCGGTCGTCATCAACAGCCTGGATGAGAGCAAGGCCATCGAGGCTGCAGGCGACGGCCGGGCGGCAGCGGCTGGTATCGACGCGCCGTTGCTCGACGAACTGCGTGCCGCGCGCGAGGCACTGGCCCGGGTCGAGGCCGCGCTGTCGGCGCGCAGATCGTGATGCGCACCCGCCGCTGCGCGGTGCGGTCATGAGCCTGCCCGCACCCCCCGTACCACCAACGATGCCTGTACCTGCATCGGTCGTCGTCACCGGTGCGGCGAGCCAGGTCGGCTTCTTCCTGCTGCAACGGCTGGCCGAGGCCGGATGCCGCGTCGTTGCGGTGTCGCGCCGGCCGCAGGCGCAGGCAGTCGCCTCGTTCGGCGAGCGATGGCCCGGAGGTGGCGCCGCCCGCTGGATCCAGGCGGACCTCGAGCAGCCGGCCGACGACAGCTGGACGGGCGGATACGAGTGCTGGATACACCTGGGCCCGTTGCGGCTGGTGCCCGCGCTGCTCGAATCCGGCCGCGCGTCGTCCATCCGCCGGGTGATCGCGTTCGGCTCGACCAGCCGCTTCACCAAGGCCCGCTCGACCCATCCGCGCGAGCAGCGCCTCGTCGCAGACCTGGAAGCCGGGGAGGCGGGCCTGGCACGCAGTTGTGCCGCAGCCGGTATCGGCTGGACGCTGTTCCGGCCGACCCTGATCCAGGGGGCCGGACTCGACCGGAACGTGATGGTGATCGCCGCGGCGATCCGGCGCTTCAGACTCTTTCCGCTGGTCGGTGATGGCACCGGACTGCGCCAGCCGGTGCATGCAGACGAGCTCGCTGCGGCGTGTGTCTCGGCGCTGGCCAGTCCGGCCAGTGAAGGGCGTGCCTACAACCTGTCCGGCGGCGAGGTATTGTCCTACCGTGAAATGGTGCTGCGGATATTCCGCGCCGTGGGCCGGCCGCCGCGCCTGGTGCCGGTGCCGGTGGCCGCTGTGGGTCTTGCGCTCTGGTGCCTGTCGCGATTGCCGCGCTACCGCGACTTCAACATCGAGATGGCGCGCCGCATGGCCGAGGACATGGTGTTCGACCATGGCGACGCGCTGCGCGACTTCGGCTATCGGCCCAGGTCGTTCGAGCCGGTGGTCGAGCGTCCTGCCTGAGAGTGCCATCCATTGCTGCGGGGATGGGCGAGGGCCTGCTGCAGCCGGTCAGCCCGGCGGCGCAGGACGTGCCGCAGGCGCGCTGGCATCGCCCTCGAGTTCGCGCGGCCGGATGATCCGGAACGCAGCCAGTGCGGCGAGCATCAGCACGGCGATCGAGGCGAACGCGGCACTCCAGCCCGTGGCGGACATGCCGCCGGACAGGTCCAGGATGAAGCCGACCAGCAGGGGCCCCACGAAGCCGCCTGCATAGCCGAGCATCGAATGCACCGCGAGCGTTGCGCCACGCCGCCCCGGGTCGGCAGTGCCGGCGGTCCCTGCAGTGAGCGATGAAGAATCGAGCCAGGCCACCATCCCCCACAGGAACACCAGGCCCACCGCGACGCTGTAGCTGCCACTGCCCAGCCAGCCGATGCTGCCGGCGAGCACGGTCGAACCGGCCATCGCCAGCGTGACCAGCCGGCGGCGGCCCAGCCGGATCGACGCCTCGTTGCCGGCGATGCTTGCCACCGTGCCGGTGAGCGCGAGCAGCGTCATGACCGTGGTTGGCGCCAGGGCTGCGGGCGCGCCGCCGGCGGCGAGCGCGACGAAGCCGAGGAAGGCCACGCCCCAGCCGCGGATCGCGTTCATCTCGAGCGTATGCACGCAGTAGGCGAGCGCGTAGGCCATTGCCGAGCGGTTCGCCAGCACGGGCCGGAAGTCGTACAGCGAACCGCCGTCGGCCGGCACCGGCTGCGCGGCGTGCGATGCCTGCGGCGGTACGTACCAGGCCACCAGCAGCCACGCGAGCGCAGCCGTGCCTGCGACGATGGCGAAGGCGATACGCCATCCGAACAGCCCGTCCAGCAGGTCGGCACATGCGAACGAGGCCGCGCCCGATACGCCGATCGACGCAGCATGCCCTGTCACCGCGCGCGACATCAGCCGGCGATCGACCCGGTCGGCCAGCAGCTTCAGCCCTGTCATGTAGGTGCCGGCCCAGCCGATGCCGGTCAGCGCCCGCAGCGCGAGCGCCGACCAGAAGCCGTCGGCATGCAGCCCGAACAGCAGGTGGCCGGCGACAGTGCAACCCACGCCGAAAAGGTACACGCGCTTCGGATCGATGCGATCGGTCAGGGTCACCAGCACCGGCACCGAGAGCATGTAGGCGCCGTAGAACGCCGCGGTGATCCAGCCCGCTTCGCTGTTCGTGAGCGACCAGCGCTGCATCATGCCGGGCAGCAGGGCGGGCCAGAAGAATGCGCCGATCTGCACCAGCACCTGCGCGGCGCAGACCAGTACGACCAGCCGCGCCAGCGACCGCTGGTCTGCAGAGGCGGCAGGGGTCAAGGGCGCCACGCGCAAGCGCCAGCCACCAAAGGGGCGACCCGACGGTGGTTGTCCATCCCAGATTGCCCGCCTTGTCCAGATGCCAAGCGATGGCCCCCCCTGCCACGGCCGCCCGCTGAACCTGCGTGGCGCCGCGGCGACTGCGGGGATTGTAGAGCGTCTCGACGCAGCCGCCAGTGTGCTGTCGCGATTGCCTCGCACGGTTGCGCGCTGCCAGTGCACTGGCGCGTCCTTCGTTGCTCCAGGGCAGGGCACTGCCGAGCAAGGAACGGGTCAGTCAGCGTCGTCGTCGGCATCCGGAATCCACGGGCGGGCGCGGTTTTTCTGGTATAGGGCTGTTCGAGGACATTCCAAACGGATGAGGAAGCGAAGACGATGGACGGCCTGCAATGGATACGTGCAACCGAGGCGGCGAAGGCCATCCGGGATGGCGAGCTGAGCTCGGAAGACCTGATGAATGCCTGTCTCGCCCAGATCGAAGCGCGCGAGCGCGACGTCGGTGCCTGGACGTTCATCGATCGCGAACATGCACTCGACCAGGCACGGCGGGCAGATGACGAACGGCGCAGCGGACGCAGCCTGGGCCCGCTCCACGGCGTGCCGGTCGGCATCAAGGACATCATCGACACCAACGACCTGCCCACCGAGAACGGCACGGTACTGCATGCCGGACGGCGTGCCGACGGGGACGCTGCGGTCGTGGCGATGCTTCGTCGCAGCGGCGCGATCATCGCTGGCAAGACGGTCACGACCGAACTCGCTTCCCTGGCGCCGGGCAAAACACGCAACCCCCATGACCTCGCGTGTACGCCCGGCGGCTCCTCGAGCGGCTCGGCCGCTGCCGTCGCGGCCGGCATGGTGCCGCTCGCGATCGGCACGCAGACGAACGGTTCGACGATCCGACCCGCGGCATTCTGCGGCGTCTACGGTTTCAAGCCCAGCTTCGGCCTGGTGCCGCGTACCGGCATCCTGAGGCTGTCGCCCGCGCTCGACACGGTCGGCGTCTTTGCCCGGCACCTCGACGACATCGCGCTGTGCATGGAAGTGCTCGCCGGGTTCGACGCTGGCGACCCGGCGACGCATCCGGTCGCGACGCCGGCGTTTCGCAGCATCCTCGAGCAGTCGCCGCCGGTACGACCGACCCTGGCCTTCGTGCGTACGCCGATGTGGGAACGGGCCGAGGCCGGGACGATGCTGGCCTTCGAGGAACTGGTCGAGACGCTGGGATCCTGCATCGGCGTGCAGGACCTCGGCGAGCCGATGCGCGAGGCCTGGCAGTGGCACAAGACGATCATGGAGGCGGATATCGCCGCCAGCCTCGCCCTTGAATACGAGCGGGGGCGCGACGGGTTGTCCGATGCCCTGTGCGCACAGATCGAGCGCGGGCGCGGCATCGCTGCGGTGGACTACATCCACGCGCGCGATCGCAGCGCGCCGCTGCATGACGTGTTCGACGACCTCTTCGATCGCTACGACGCGATCGTCACGCCCGCTGCCGCCGGCCCTGCGCCAGCGAACCTCGCCGACACGGGCGACCCTGCTTTCTGCACCTTGTGGACGCTGTGCGGCATGCCGACCCTGAGCCTGCCGCTGATGCGTGCGGAGAACGGCATGCCGCTGGGTGTCCAGCTCGTCGGAAAGCGCGGCGACGATGCGCGCCTGCTGCGCACGGCGCGCTGGCTCGTCGAGAGCCTCCAGGCCGATGCGGCCGGCGAAGCGCCGCAATCCTGAGCAGCTTCGCCGGCGCGCGGAGTCCCCTGCAGGCTACTTGTACAACTCGTTAGGCAGCCACAGGCCGATCTGCGGGAATGTGTAGAGCAGGGCCAGGGCGATGATCTGGATCACCATGAACGGCATCATTCCGGCGAAGATCTGGTTCAGCGTCACATGCGGTGGCGCCACGCCCTTCAGGTAGAAGGCGGCCATCGCGACCGGTGGCGACAGGAACGCAGTCTGCAGGTTCAGCGCCACCAGCAGCCCGAAGAACAGCGGGTCGATGTTGAAGTGGCTCAGCAGTGGAATGAAGATCGGCATGAAGATCACGATGATCTCCGTCCACTCCAGCGGCCAGCCGAGCAGGAAGATGATCGCCTGGGCGAGCAGCATGAACTGGATGGGCGACAGGTCCATCGACAGCACCCACTGCTCGATGAGCGCCTGGCCACCGAGCAGCGCGAAGGAGGCCGAGAATATGCTGGAGCCGACGAACAGCCAGCAGACCATGGCCGTCGTGCGCGCAGTCAGGAACACCGACTCTTTAAGCCGTGGCCAGGTGAGTTGCCGGTAAAGCAGGGCGAGCACGACGCCGCCCAGCGAACCGATCGCCGCGGCTTCGGTCGGCGTCGCCAGGCCGAACACGATCGACCCGAGCACCATGAGGATCAGCATCGTCAGCGGAAAGAACGATTTCAGCAGGAGTTGCAGCACCTGGAGGCGCTTGTAATCGGTGCGCCAGTAGAACCACGCAGACACCCCGCCGAGGATCACGGTGAACCCGATCAGGAGCCGGCCCCAGTCGAAGCCCTGGGGACTATCCGCTGCCACGGCATCAGGCGGGGGCGCCTGCGCCGACAACGGGCTCTCCTGAGGTGCCGCCGGTTCCGCCACGCTGCCCAGCGGCCGGAGTTGCTCCGTCGAGGGCGCAGGTGGCGGTTCGGCAAGGCCGGTTGCGGAAGGCTCTGGTGCCTCGCTCGGCGGCTCGGCCAGGCCTGTGGCGGAGGGCTGGGTGCCGGCGCCCGAGCCGTAGGACAGCCCCATCTCCATCGGAGCGGCGCCATCCAGCGGCGCATCGACGCGCGATCTCGCGTCGTAGTAGGCCAGGATCACGACCACCATACCCAGCACCGCGAGAGCCGGCGCAGCGCTGACCAGAGCCTTGACCGCGACCTCCCGGCGCTCCGGAACCGCGCCCGCGGCCGTCCTGGCAGCCAGGAATCGTTGCGGCGCGAGCAACGCCGCCCAGATCGAACCCAGGAGGCCGCGTCCATAAGTCGATACCGCAGCCTCGGCCCAGGGTGGGGACGGGATGCGCTGTTCTTCCTCGGACAGGCTTGGCGCAAGATGAGGCTTCCACCAGCCCACGAGCATCACGTATCCGATGTAAAGGGTGGCCAGCATCAATCCGGGCAGGAAGGCGCCCGCGTACAGCTTGACCACCGATACGCCAGCGGTCGCACCGTAGACGATCAGCATGATGGACGGCGGGATCAGGATGCCGAGACAGCCGCCGGCCGTGATCGCCCCCGCCGCCAGGCGCACGTCGTAACCATTGCGCAGCATCGCGGGGAACGCCAGAAGCCCCATCAGCGTCACGACGGCGCCCACGATCCCCGTCGCCGTCGCGAAGACGGCGCAGGTGATGAGTGTCGCCACGGCCAGCGAGGCCGGCAGCCGCGACAAGGACAGGTGCAGGCTGCGAAACAGCATGTCGATGATGTTGGCCCGCTCGACGATGTACCCCATGAACACGAACAGCGGGATGGCGATGAGTACATCGTTCGTCATCACCCAGTAGGCACGCTGCACCATGAGGTCGAGTACCTTGGCGGTATCGAAATCGAAGGCCAGCCAGCCGAAGAACATGCCCATGCCCATCAGCGTGAACGCCGTGGGAAACCCGAGCATGATCGCCACGACGATCAGCGCGAGCATCAGCAGGCCGAGGTGGCCGTTCGTCATGTCGCCGGGCGACGGGAAAAACACCACGCAAGCCATCACGATGATGGCCATCAGCGTCAACCCGAATTTCATGCCTGTCATCGTGCGCTCCCCTGCGCGGGCACGACGGGAACATCCACGCCGACCATCTTCTTGAGCTTGTCCACGTCTACCTCCTCGACGTCGTGCAGGCGCGCCGGCCACGCGCCATCGCGCAGTGCGACCACGCAGCGCACAACTTCGGCGATACCCTGCAGCAGGAGTAGCGTGCCCGCGACGGGAATGAAGGTCTTGAAGTGGTACACGGGAGGACCCGAGGCCGTCACCGACGAATGTTCGCGGATCGCCCAGCTCGTTTCCGCGAACGTGGCGCCGGCCCAGACCAGCGCCACCACGCCGGGGAAGAAGAAGAGGAAGTAGAGCAGCAGATCGAGCCCGGCCTGCACACGCACCGGGAAGAATCCGTACAGCACGTCACCACGGACGTGTCCGTTGCGGGAAAGCGTGTAGGCCCCCGCCATCATGAACAGGATGCCGTACAGGATGTAAGTCGTATCCCAGACCCAGTCGTTCGGCGAGTTCAGGACATAGCGACAGAACACCTCAAAGCTGATCAGCAGTGTCAAACCGACGATCAGCCAGGCGAACGCCTTGCCGAAGAAGGCACTGATCCGGTCGACTGCCAACAGCCACCCTTGCATGGTGCATCCTTCCCAAAAGAAGTCACCCTCCGTTTCGGCGGAGGGTGACTGTAGAGGGCAACGTCGCTGCCGAGTGGCGTGCGTTTACGACTTTGCCGGGCCAGCGGCCTTCTGGCCGAACCAGTGGTTGTAGGCGATCCGCGGATCCACCATCGTGTCCATCGACCAGGTCACGGTACGGCGTGCCCAGGCCATCTGCGAGTCGAGCACCTTCGCGAAGAAGGGATTCTCTTTCCGCTTCTCGTTGACGACCGTCGACCAGGCACCCATCTGCGCCCGCAGAACGTCATCCGGCGTCTTGAAGAAGCGCACGCCCTGCTTCTCGCGCATCTCGATGTAGTCCTGCGAATACCGGTGGATCGCCTTCCACGACATGTCGGCGCTAGCCGCTTCGCTGGCGGTCTTCAGGATCGATTTCATGTCCGCGGGCAACGCGTCGTAACGCTTGCGGTTGAACAGGATCTCGAAGGCCTCGGCCGGCTGGTGGTAGCTCTGCAGCATGCAGACCTTGGACACGTCCGGGAATCCCAGCAAGCGGTCCGAACTGGCGTTGTTGAACTCCGCGGCGTCGAGCAGGCCGCGATCCATCGCCGGCACGATCTCGCCGCCGGGCAGCGCATTCACGGAAGCGCCCATCGCCTTGAAGACGTCGATGGAGAGGCCGACGGTCCGGTACTTGAGGCCCTTGAGCTGGGCGGCATTCTGCACGGGCTTCTTGAACCAGCCCAGCGGCTGGGTAGGCATCGGTCCGTAAACGAACCCGACCACGTCGAGGTTGAGCACGTTCTGCACCAGTTCGTCGTACAGAGCCTGGCCACCACCGTACGCCATCCAGGCGAGGAAGTTGTTGGCATCCATGCCGACGGCGGGCCCGGTACCGAACAGGGAAAAGGCACTGTTCTTGCCGTACCAGTACGCAGAGACCCCGTGACCACCGTCGAGCGTGCCCTTGGCCACCGCATCGATGAGATCGAACGCCCTGACCACGGCACCTGCCGGCAGCACGTCGATCCTGAGCCGGCCGCCCGACATCTCGTTGACCTTCTTCGCGTAGTCGAGCGCGTACTCGTGGAAAATATCCTTCGCCGGCCACGTGCTCTGCCAGCGCAGGGTGATCGGCTGCTGCGCCCGGGCGATCATGGGAAATCCGGCGGCTACGCCTGTCCCCAGTGCCGCACCTGCCAGAAACTTGCGCCGGGGCGGATTGGACTTCGTCGAGACTGCGTTCTCTCCCATCGTGGATCTTCCTCCTGGTGTGAGTGGATCGGCGCCATTGTGCGGCGCACAACATTATTGGCAACATGCGAGAAGCGAACCCATGCTATCGGCCGCCGGTGATGCATGCAAGTGGCGTGCATCGGACATGCATGATGCGGCTCGAACCGGGCCTGCGTCAGGCTTGCACCGGGCCGACGCGGTTTTCGCGCGCTGATGCAGCGCCGAGGGCCGTGGCCATCGAGACCGGGCTGCACGCCGATCGGAAGCGCCGATCAGGTCAACGGTCTGCAGGCAGGCACGCGAGCGAGCGGCGGCGGGTGCGGATCGATGGCGGAGAGAGAGGGAT
>CAIQON010000334.1 GCA_903873475.1 uncultured bacterium | reverse complement strand
GAGCAACCGTAGAACTCCGCAGAGCCCTTGTAAAATGCTGAAAACGCACGTGACCACCCGTAGAGCTCCGTAGAGCCCTTGTAAAATGCACGAAAACACACGCGAGCCACCGTAGAGCTCCGTAGAGTCATTGTAAAATGCACCGTCACACAGTCTTCATACAATGCGCACAGCAGACACCGACCGGTCAACCCCGACTGCCCCACCTTGCAGGAATATCGATGCCCGCCACGATACTGGTCGTCGAAGACGAACCCGCCATTCAGGAACTGATCGCCTACAACCTCCGCCAGGCCGGCCATGAGCCGATGCGCGCGGAGACCGCCGAGCAGGCGCTGAACCTCGTGCGCAATGCGCTGCCCGACCTCGTCCTGCTCGACTGGATGCTGCCCGGACAGTCCGGCATCGAGTTCGCGAAGCGCATGAAGGCGGACCGGCGCACCCGCGACGTGCCGATCATCATGCTCACGGCGCGGGCGGAAGAGCATGACAAGCTGCTCGGGCTGGAAACAGGCGCCGACGACTACATCACCAAGCCGTTCTCGCCGCGCGAACTCAACGCCCGGATCAAGGCGGTGCTGCGGCGGCGCGCACCCGAAGCGACCGACGACTGCGTCGAGATCGGCGGCCTGCAGATCGACCCGGCCAGCCACCGCGTGACGGCCGGAGACTCGCCCGTGATGCTCGGCCCGACGGAATTCCGGCTGCTGCACTACCTGATGACCCATGCCGAGCGCGTCCACTCGCGCGTGCAACTGCTCGATCAGGTATGGGGCGACCATGTGTTCGTCGAGGAGCGTACCGTCGATGTCCACATCCGGCGGCTGCGCAAGGCGCTCGAGGCAACGGGGCACGACAGCCTCGTGCAGACCGTGCGCGGCAGTGGGTACCGGCTGTCGGCGTCGCCGTAGGCGCATCCGCACGGCGATACGCCGGGCAACGTAGAATCCGGCATGCCCGTTGCGGGATGCAGTCGAGGAAGGAGGCCAGGTGCGCGGATACTGGCGAGGGGCCGCTGGATGGCTCGTGCTTTGGCTGGTGCTGACCGCCGTCGCGTCGGCCGCCTTCGGCCCGGTGACGGCGCTGGCCGGCCTTGCGGCATGGCTGCTGTTGCTGCACGCCCGCCAGCTCTGGCACGTGGATTCACTGCTGCGCTGGCTCGACCAGCCACCCGGCACGCCGGTGCCGCACGGCTCCGGCATCTGGGCCGAAGCGTTCTCCTACCTCGCGCGCCTGGTCCGCCGGCAGCGGCAGAACGAAGCCGACCTGCGCAGCGCGCTCGAACGCTTCCAGAGCGCGACTGCGGCGATGAACGAGGCGGTGATCATCCTCGACGAGCTCGACCGGATCGAATGGTGCAACCCGAGCGCGGAGCACTACTTCGAGATCGACGCCCGGCGTGACATCGGTCGGCAGCTCACCTACATCGTGCGCCAGCCGCAATTCGTCGAGTACCTCGACGAGCAGAACTTCGCCGACCCGTTCGTGCTGCGTGGCGCCCGCGGCGGCGAAACCACGCTGACGGTGCAGCTCGTGCCCTACGGCAACCAGCAGAAGCTTGTGATCAGCCGCGACATCACGCGCTGGGAGCGCCTGGAGGCGATGCGGCGCGACCTGGTAGCCAACGTGTCGCATGAACTGCGCACGCCGATCACCGTGCTCGCCGGCTATCTCGAGACGCTCAACGAGCAGGAGACACCCGATCCGGCATTCCAGAAGCGCGCGATGGAGCTGATGACGCAGCAGACCAGCCGCATGCAGCACCTGGTCGAGGATCTGTTGACGCTGTCCCGTCTCGAGAATGCCCGCGGCCCGTCGGCGGAACAGCCGGTCGACGTCCCCCGGATGGTGCAGGGACTGCACCAGGAGGCCACCGCCCTGTCCGCGAGCCGCCACCAGATCGTGCTCGATGTCGATACCGAACTCTGGCTCACAGGGGCCGAGGGGGAACTGCGCAGCGCCTTCCTCAACCTGGTGACCAACGCGATCCGCTACACGCCGCCGAAGGGGCGGATCACCATCCGCTGGCGGCCGACGCAGGATGGTGGTGGCGCATTTTCGGTCACCGACACCGGCATCGGCATCGCCCCGGAACATATCCCGAGGCTGACCGAGCGCTTCTACCGCGTCGACCGCAGCCGCTCGCGCGAGACCGGCGGCACCGGCCTCGGCCTGGCCATCGTGAAGTATGCACTGTCGCACCACCAGGCCCGGATGGAGATCGACAGCGAACCCGAGCAGGGCAGCACATTCAGCGCGATTTTCCCGGCGCGCCGGACCTTCCAGGCGCCGGTGGCGGCCACGGCGACAGCCTAGCCCGGCATCTGCCGTGCCAGCGCAGCCGTGACGGCCTGCTCGTACTCGGCGACCGGAATCGGCAACGCGACCGGAACGCCACCGCGTCGCGCCGCCCAGACCGGATCGGGAAAGTGCGGATCGCCACGAAAGCGCGGGATCACATGCCAGTGCAGGTGCGGCGTCATGTTGCCCAGGCTCGCCAGGTTCACCTTGTCCGGGTGCAGGATGTCGATCAGCGCGTGCTCGGCGGCGAACACCGCCGCGAGCAGGCTGGACCGCTGCGCCGCGTCGAGATCGCTCATCTCGCGTACATGCCCCTGCCAGATCACGCGCAGGAAGCCGGGGTAGTCGGGATCATCGACGCGCACCACGCGCAGGTGTTCATTCGACCACAGCACGACGCCACCGGGCGCAGAGCAGAGTTCACAACCACTGGCATCGGGCATGCGCATTCCCCTGCTGGTTCACGACGGCGCGATCATGGCAGGCCTGGCCCGGATCTCACCTGCGCCTGGGCGGCGGCAGGTCGGTGCAGGTGCCCTCGGCGGCTTCGGCGGCCAGGCCGATCGACTCGCCGAGCGTCGGGTGCGGATGGATGGTCTTGCCGATGTCGACCGAATCGCAGCCCATCTCGATGGCCAGCGCCACCTCGCCGATCAGGTCGCCAGCATGCGTGCCGACGATGCCGCCGCCGACGATGCGATGGGTCGATGCGTCGAACAGCAGCTTGGTGAAGCCTTCGTCGCGGCCATTGGCGATCGCCCGCCCCGAGGCCGCCCACGGAAACAGGCCCTTCTCGACGGCGATGCCCTGCTTCTTCGCATCGTCTTCGGTCAGGCCGACCCAGGCCACCTCCGGATCGGTGTAGGCCACCGCCGGGATCACGCGCGCATCGAAGAAGCTCTTCTCGCCCGCGGCGGCCTCGGCCGCGACATGGCCTTCATGCACCGCCTTGTGGGCGAGCATCGGCTGGCCGACCACGTCGCCGATGGCGAAGATGTTGGGCGCGCTGGTACGCATCTGCCGATCGACCGCGATGAAGCCGCGCGCATCGACGCTGACCCCCGCGCGCTCGGCGGCGATCTTCCTGCCGTTCGGTGCCCGGCCGACCGAACTGAGGATCATGTCGTAGCGCTGCGGGCCGGCCGGCGCGGCGGCGCCTTCGAACGTGGCGTACAGGCCGTCCGGCCTGGCCTCGACGCCGACCGTCTTCGTGCCGAGCATCACCCTGTCGAAGCGCTTCTCGTTCATCTTCTGCCACACGCGCACGAGGTCGCGGTCGGCACCGAGCATCAGCGAATCCATCATCTCGACCACATCGAGGCGCGTGCCGAGCGCCGAGTAGACCGTGCCCATCTCGAGACCGATGATGCCGCCGCCGATCACCAGCATCTTCGCCGGGATCGAGCGCAGTTCGAGCGCGCCGGTGGAGTCGACGATGCGCGGGTCGTCCGGCAGGAAAGGCAATTTCACCGGCTGGCTGCCGACCGCGATGATCGCGCTGGCGAACCTGACCACCTTGCGCGCAGCAGTGGGGGGGTCGTCGCTGCCGGTGGTCTCGACCACCTCGACATGGTTCGCGTCCAGGAACGTACCCAGCCCGCGGACGACATTCACCTGCCGCGCCTTCGCCATCATCGACAGACCGCCAGTCAGCTTACCGACCACCTTCGACTTGTGCGCGCGCAACCGATCGATGTCGATCTTCGGCGCCTCGAAGGTGATGCCGATGTCGCCGAAATGCTTCACTTCATCCATCACGGCCGCGACATGCAGCAGGGCCTTGGACGGGATGCAGCCGACATTCAGGCAGACCCCGCCCAGGGTCGGGTAGCGTTCCACCAGCACCACCCGCTGGCCGAGGTCGGCCGCGCGGAATGCCGCCGAGTAGCCGCCGGGGCCGCCGCCGAGCACCAGCACGTCGCAGTCGAGGTCGGCCTTGCCACCGAACGCCGGGGCGGGGCTGGAGGCGGATGAAATCGCGGCGGCAACCGGTGGCGCGGCGGCCGGCCCGCGGGCCGCAGGGGCCGCAGATGCAACAGGCGCAGCAGGGGCAGCAGACACCGCGGCCGACGCCGTCGAAGCCTTCGCGGGCGTGGCTGCCTCCGGCGCCTCGAGCAGCAGGATCAGGCTGCCCTCGGACACCTTGTCACCCACCTTCACCGCGATTTCCTTCACTACCCCCGCGACGGGCGACGGCACGTCCATCGTCGCCTTGTCGGACTCCAGCGAGACCAGCGGGTCTTCCGGCCCGACTGTATCGCCCGGCTTGACCAGGATGTCGATGATCGGAAGATCCTTGAAGTCGCCGATGTCGGGGACTTTCACTTCGATTGCTGGGAGCATCGCGCGTTCGCCTGTATTTGCCGTATTCGACCTGCCATGAGCTTACCGCGATCTGGCAGCCGGGACAGGCCTGCCCCACCGGCGGGCAATGCGCCGCCGAGCGCGCATGCGCGAAGCTGGCGGGTATCCTGTCGTCTGTCCTCTGCCCGCTGTCTCTCTCCTCTCCCACCGCCTGCCCCGCCCCGTCGATGCCAGACGCAGCTTCGCCCGCACCCCCGCCCGGACGCTCGCCCAACCCACCCGGGGCTGCGAGACGCTCGCTGCGCCGGCTGCTCCAGGCCTGGGGCGTGCTGCGATCGCTCTGGATCTACCGCATCGGCCACCGGGACCGGCACCGCGCCATGGACGCGCTGTACCGGCAGTTCCTCGCCCCCGGTGACCTCGCTTTCGACATCGGCAGCCATGTCGGCGACCGGATCGCCTGTTTCCGCCGGCTCGGCTGCCGCGTCGTCGCCGTCGAACCCCAGCCGATGCTGGTAAGCGTGCTGCACGGCCTGCACGGACGGGACGCGGCCGTGGTGCTGGTCGATGCAGCGATCGGCGCCACCGAAGGCCGCCTCGACCTGCACCTGAACCTGTCCAACCCGACCGTGGCCACCGGTTCGCGGGCGTTCATCGCCGCAGCGGACGGGGCCCCGCGATGGGAAGGCCAGCGCTGGACGGAGACGGTGGCCGTGCCGGTGACGACGCTCGATGCGCTGATCGCGCGCCACGGGCTGCCGGCGTTCGTGAAGATCGATGTCGAAGGCCTGGAACTCGACGTGCTGCAGGGCCTGCACTCGGCGGTGCCGGCCCTCTCGTTCGAATTCACGACGATCCAGCCCGGCATCGCCCTGTCGTGCATCGAGCGCTGCGCGCGCATCGGCAGCTATCGCTTCAACGCCGCCCTGGGAGAGAGCCAGACGCTGGCGCACCCGTCATGGCTCGACGGGAAGGCAATGGCCGACTGGCTGCGTGCACTGCCGGCCGATGCGAACTCGGGCGATGTCTACGCCAGGCTGGACGCGCGCTGAGCCGGGCGCGGCCCGCTAGGTGCGGACCTGCCCGTCACCGATGACCACCCACTTCTGGTTGGTGAGCCCCTCGAGGCCGACCGGTCCGCGTGCATGCAGGCGGTCGGTCGAGATGCCGATCTCGGCACCGAGGCCGTACTCGAAGCCGTCGGCGAACCGGGTCGAGGCATTGACCATCACGGAACTGGAATCGACCTCGCGCAGGAACCGACGCGCGCGCGACAGGTCTTCGGTGACGATCGCATCGGTGTGCTGCGAGCCGTAGCGCGCGATGTGCTCGATCGCCTGGTCGAGTCCGTCGACGACGCGCACGGCGAGGATCGCGTCGAGGTACTCGGCGTACCAGTCGGCCTCGTTCGCCTCGCGCATGCCGGGGACGAGCGCACGCGCCGCCTCGTCGCCGCGCAGCTCGATGCCCTTCTCTCGATAGACCGCCGCCAGCCGCGGCAGCACTGCGGCCGCGACCGGCCGGTCGACCAGCAGCGTCTCCATCGTGTTGCAGGTCGACAGCCGCTGGGTCTTCGCGTTGTCGGCGATGCGCACCGCCTTGTCGAGGTCGGCCGCAGCATCGATGTATACATGGCAGACGCCATCGAGGTGCTTGATCACCGGCACCCGCGCTTCGGCCGAGATGCGCTCGATCAGGCCCTTGCCGCCGCGCGGCACGATGACGTCGATGTACTCGGGCATCGTGATCATCCGCCCGACCGCGGCACGGTCGGTGGTCGACAGCACCTGCACCACATCCTCCGGCAGGCCCGCCTCGCGCAGGCCTTCGTGCACGCACGCGGCGATCGCCTGGTTCGAATGCACCGCTTCCGAGCCGCCGCGCAGCACCGTCGCGTTGCCCGACTTCAGGCACAGCGAGGCAGCCTCGACCGTCACGTTCGGGCGCGATTCGTAGATGATGCCCACCACGCCGAGCGGCACCCGCATGTGGCCGACCTGTATGCCCGACGGGCGGAAGCGCAAGCCGGTGATCTCGCCGACCGGATCGGGCAATGCGGCGACTTCGGCCAGGCCCTGCGCCATCGTCGCGATCGTCTTCGGCGACAGGGTGAGCCGGTCGACCATCGGTGCATCGAGCCCGGCGGCACGCGCGGCGTCCACATCGCGTGCATTGGCCGCGAGCAATGCGCCAGCGCCGCGGGTCAACGCCCCGGCGGCGGCCAGCAGCGCACGGTTCTTGGTGGCGGTGTCGGCCCGCGCGATCGCGCGTGCGGCCGCGCGTGCGGCCTTGCCGACCGAAACCATGTAGCTATCGACATCCATGACGTTGACCCGTGCAGGGGCGCAGCAGGGGTGCGCCGTGGTGTTGCAAGGGCCTGAAGTCTATCCGGTTTCAGGCCCTGACCGTTCCTGGCCGTCCCCGACCGGTCAGCCGGGACGAGCAGCCGGCCGCCGCGGCGTGTTCGACAACCCGAGGCACAACGCGGTGATGAGCTGCCAAGGGTCGCGCGTACCCAGGCCCTTCGATGCTCGATCGATCTCGCTCACCGCGCGCAACGCGCGGCGCGCGCGGCGCGCATCGATGCGGCCGGCAGCGCGGCCGATCGGGCCTTCGCGCGGGCCGAACACGCCAGCCTCGCGCAGCGCGGCAGACTTCTGGCGCCCGGCGTCGAGCGCATCGTGGACGCCGACCAGCGCGCGCAGCTCGTGCGCGAGCGTCCAGGTGACCAGCGGCAGCGGCGACCCCTCGGCGCGCAGGCCATCGATCATGCGTACCAGTTGCGTGCGGTCGCCGTCGAGCATGGCCGCACCGAGCGCGCGCAGGTCGAAACGGCTGACGTCGAGCACCGAACCGCTGACCTGCTCGAACGACAGTTCGCCCGGCTCGAACGACAGTGCAAGCTTCTCGACCTCCTGGTTCGCGGCCGACAGGTTGCCTTCCACCCGGTCGGCGAGGAACGCGAGGGTATCGGGCGCCGCGCGCTGGCCGTTCTTCGCGAGCCGCGCCTCGATCCAGCCGACCAGCCGGTCGCGCGGGAACGGGTCGGCCATCACCAGCACGCCAGCCGCCTCCAGGGCCTTGAGCCACGCGGCCTTCATGCCGGACCAGTCGAGCGCGGGAAGGCTCACCAGCGTCACCGTGTCCGCGGGCAGCCGCTTCGCGTATTCCGCCAGCGCCTGCCCGCCCTCCCGTCCCGGCTTGCCGGTCGGGATACGCACCTCGACCAGCCGCCGCGACGCGAACAGTGACAGCGAGTTGCCAGCCGCGCGCAGCGCTTCCCAGCGGAACCCGGATTCGTTGGTGAGCACCGTGCGTTCGTCGTACCCGTCCTGCAGGGCCCGCGCCCGCAGCGCAGCCAGTGCCTCGTGCCCGAGCAGCGGCTCGTTGGCCACCACCGTGTACAGCGGGCCGAGCGGCCGCCTGAGCGCGGTGGCAAGGTCATCGGCACCGATTCGCATCGCGCGGCTACCGGCCGGTCAGGAAGCGGCGAGGCGCGCGGTCGACAACCGGCGCATCAGCTGCTGCACGGCGTCGTTCTGCATGTCGCGCACCAGCAGGACCTCTTCCTGTTCCTTCGCGAGCACCTGCGAATCGTTGAAGGTGATGTCCCGACGCACCACGACTTCGCCCGGCGGGATGAACTCGCGCCCCTGGCCGTCGTGCAGGCGGTAGGACACACGGTAGATCAGCTGGAACTCGCGCACCCGCCCCGCACCCGACAGCGACAGGATGCGCCGCTCCTGGAAGATGCCGGTGATGTGCAGGATGGCCTGTGCGAGCTTGGGGTCATCGACGATGCGGACATTGCGGTTGGCCAGGATGCCGCGCCTGAGGTCCACCGCGAAAGGCGTGTTCTCGGCGCCCTGCAGCAGCATCGTATCGAACGGAATGTTCGCAGCACCACGCAGCTTGAACCCGCAGCCGGCCGAAACTGCGGCGAGCGCTGCCGCCCCGGCATGCTGGAGCAGGGTACGTCTGGACACTGGAACGTTCATCGACGCCTCCGGACTGGTGCCAATACTGTAGCGCGAACGAAACGCCCGCGCGGTCAGACGACGATGTTGACAAGGCGGCCGGGCACGACCACCACGCGCCTGGCCGGCTTGCCGTCCAGGGCGCGCACGGCCGCCTCGCTGGCCAGCGCGAGCTGCTCGATCGCGGCCTTGTCGGCCGATGCAGGCACGCGCACGCTGCCGCGCAGCTTGCCGTTGACCTGCAGCACCAGTTCGACCTCGTCCTGCACCAGCGCGGCCTCGACCGGTTCCGGCCATGGCGCATCGATCACCGCCGGGCTCGCCTCGGTCGCCAGGCCCAGTTCGATCCACAGGCCGTGCGCCAGATGCGGAGCGATCGGCGACAGCAGCCGCACCAGGATCGACAGCGCCTCCTCGACGACCTCGGCGACCATGCCGGGTGCCAGGCCACCGCCGGCCGGAACCTTCTCGATCGCGTTGAGCATCTTCATCGCGGCCGAGGCGACGGTGTTGAACTGGAACTTGCCGAAATCGAAGTTGGCCTGCTTGAGGATCAGGTGCACCTCGCGCCGCAGGGTGGCGAGTTCGGGCGGCAGGGATGCGCTGCCCAGCATGCGTGCCGCTGGCAGGTGCGGCTTCATCTCGGTCGCGAAACGATGGCCGAATGCCCAGACGCGGCGCAGGAAGCGGTAGGCGCCCTCGACGCTTGAATCGCTCCACTCGAGCGTCTGCTCGGGCGGGCTGGCGAACATCATGTAGAAGCGCGCGGTATCCGCACCGTAGGTCTCGATCAGCGACTGCGGATCGACGCCGTTGCGCTTGGACTTCGACATCGTGCCGATGCCGTCGTAGCTCACCGGCTGG
>CAIQON010000333.1 GCA_903873475.1 uncultured bacterium | reverse complement strand
TGATCTTCTGGTGGCGCCGCTGCATCGAGCAATCGCGCTCGCCCAGGCAGATCACGTTGCCGTAGTGGTCGGCCAGCACCTGGAACTCGATGTGACGCGGCTTCTCCAGGAATTTTTCCATGTAGACCTGGTCGTTGCCGAAGGCCGCAAGCGCCTCCGCCTTGGTCACGCTCACGGAATGAAGCAGCGTCGCGTCGCTGTGCACGACGCGCATGCCGCGGCCGCCGCCGCCGCCCGACGCCTTGATGATGACCGGGTAGCCGATCGCGCGCGCCTGCCGGGTGATCTCCTTCGGGTCCTCGGGCAGCGCGCCCTCGGCGCCCGGCACGGTCGGCACGCCGGCCTTGACCATCGCCTGCTTGGCGGCGACCTTGTCCCCCATGATCCGGATCGCTTCCGGCGTTGGGCCGATGAAGACGAAGCCGCTCTGCTGCACTCGCTCGGCGAAGTCGGCGTTCTCGGACAGGAAACCGTAGCCCGGGTGGATGGCCTCGGCGTCGGTCACCTCGGCCGCCGAGATGATGGCCGGCATGCTGAGGTAGCTCTGGGCTGAGGCCGCCGGCCCGATGCAGACGGCCTCGTCGGCCAGCCTCACGTACTTGGCGTCCGAGTCGGCTTCGGAATGCACCGCCACGGTCTTCACGCCGAGTTCCCGGCAGGCGCGCTGGATGCGCAGTGCGATCTCGCCCCGGTTGGCGATCAGGATCTTCTCGAACATCCCGGGCTACCCGATCACGAACAGCGGCTCGCCGTATTCCACTGGCTGGCCGTTCTCGACCAGGATAGCCTTGATCGTGCCAGCGGCGTCGGATTCGATCTCGTTCATCAGCTTCATCGCCTCGATGATGCACAGTGCCTCGCCGACCGCCACCGACTGGCCGACGTCGACGAAAGCCTTGCCGCCGGGCGAGTTCGACCGATAGAAGGTGCCGACCATCGGCGACTTCACCACATGGCCGTCCGGTGCGGCCGCTGGCGCAGCCGGCGCCGGCGCAACCTGGGCCGCCACCGGCACGGGCGCCGCGACGATCTGCTGCGGCTGCTGCATGACGATCGGCTGTGAGCCAGGCAGCGTGCGCGCGATGCGTACCTTTTCTTCGCCCTCGGTGATCTCGAGTTCGGCAATGCCGGACTCCTCCACCAGGTCGATCAGCTTCTTGAGCTTGCGCAGGTCCATCCGGCTTACCCCTTCATTCTTCTGGAATCAGCGTGGCGATCGCGTGATCGAGTGCTGCGCGGTAGCTGCCCGCGCCCAGCCCGGTGATCACGCCGACCGCGATGTCGCTGAGGTACGAGTGGTGGCGGAACGCCTCGCGGGCGAACACGTTGGACAGATGGACTTCGATGAACGGGATCGCCACCCCCGACAGCGCATCGCGCAGGGCCACGCTGGTATGCGTGCAGGCACCCGCGTTGATCAGGATGTAGTCGACCCGGTCGCGCCCGGCCTGCTGGATGCGGTCGACGAGTTCGCCTTCATGATTGCTCTGGAAGGTGGCTACCTGGACACCGGACGCGCGCCCACGCTCGATCAGTGAACGGTCGATCTCGGCCAGCGTGGTGTGGCCGTACACCGCCGGCTCGCGGGTACCGAGCAGGTTCAGGTTGGGGCCGTGCACGACCAGTACCGACTTCACGTGCAGTGGCGACACGCCACCCCGTGCCGGACGGGTTGCGGACGGCTCACGAGACGCGGCAGACGACGCGGGCTTGGTCATGGGCGCGCAGTGTGCCCTTGGTGGCCGCATCTGTCCAGTTTTCCCGCGATCTGCGGGGATTCCCCGACTACAGCAGCTTTTCGACGATCGGCGCAAGGCTGGCTTCGGTATAGACGCCAGCGCGTCTGGCGACGATCTTCCCCGTACGGTCGAATATGACCGTGTAGGGCAGGAGGTCGCCGAGGTTTCCAGCCTTGCGCGCAAGTTCGAACACCGACATGTCGCCGACCAGCAGCGGATAGTTGACGCCGATCTCGGCCGCGAAGCGGCTCACCCGCTCTGGCTTGTCGATGGCGATACCCACAAAAGTGAGCCCCCGCTTACCGTATTGATCTTGCATCTTGACGAAGTGCGGCATTTCCTCGCGGCACGGGACGCACCAGGTCGCCCAGAAGTTCGCGACGATCACCTGCCCCTTCCACTGGGAAAACCCCTGCGGTACACCGGCAGGATCCGGCAGGGTAGTCGCGAAGAAAGCCGCCGAAGCCTCGGCCATGCCCGGGCCGTCGCCGCCGGCACCGTCACGCCATCGACGCAGCGCGAACAGGCCACCGGCCATCCCGGCGCCTGCTGCGGCGATTGCGGTCACACCCAGAAGTGCGCGGCGGCGAAAAACAGGGGTCATCGATGGCCTGTCTGCTATATTGATTCGATTTTTCTGCCGTCATCTGCATCGATCGTCTCCGAAACGACCCACTGCAGATACCGAGGCAGCGCATGCGTCACTGGAAGGACCACGATCTCCGGCAGCGCATACGGATGCAGCCGGCACAGTTCGGCCTCGAGGGCAGCATACCGTCCGGCGGTAGTCTTGATCAGCACCGGGACCTCGTGCGCCTGCTCGACCGCGCCATTCCATCGGTAGAACGACTCGCAGCCGGACTGTATGCTGACGCACGCCGCCAGCCGGCCCTCTACCAGCGCACCGGCAAGGGCGCGGGCGGACTGCACATCGGGCATCGTGGTCATCACCAGCAGCATGTCGGCTCCGCCCATTGATATGCCCGGCTCAGGCCGCGGCGCGCGGAGCGATCCCGGCCGCCCGCGCAGCCTCGGCCACGCCTGAATGGACCGTAGGATAGCGAAGACCGATCCGCAGTTCCCGTTTCAGGCGTTCGTTCGTCAGCTGCCGCGATTCGCGCATGAACGACAGCAGCGGCGCCGGAATCTCCGCCGCCGCCTGGGTGCGGCTGATCCGCCGCGGGCGCGTCAACCCGAAATGATCGGCGACAAGATCGAAGTAGTCGCCCATGCGCATCGCGCTGTCGTCGCCGGTGTTGTAGACGCGGCAGGGACGCCCGGCGACCAGCGCACGGATGACGATCTGCGCGAGGTCGTCGGCATGGATATGGTTCGAGAACGAATCTTCTTCGGCGCGGATCGCAGGCGTTCCCTGCCGCAGCCGCGCCAGTGGCAGCCGGTCTGCGGCATAGATGCCGGGCACTCGCAACACCGAGACCGTCACCCGGCTGCGTCGTCCCCACGACCGCAGGCGCGCTTCCGCATCGGCTCGACGCACGGCGCGCAGGCTGGAGGGCCCGATCAGACGCGTCTCGGGGACGGCTTCGCCGCCGCAGTCGCCGTATACACCGGTCGTGCTCAGGTAGACGAGGCGCTGTGGTAGATTCTGCGCGCACGCAAGGGCTGCGACCAGGTGCCTGGTACGTGTGTCGATCCGGCCTTCTCCGGGTGGCGGGGCACTGTGCAGTACATCGTCGGTCAGCCCGGCCAGGGCGCGAAGCGACCAGGGCGGTCGAGATCGCCGCGGATCGGCACGACGCCCATCGAACGCAGCACCTGCGCGCTCGATTCGCTGCGCGCGAGTGCGAAGATCTTCGAATACCGCGATTTCAGCACGGGCAGTGCCCTTCGGGCGACATCTCCGCAACCGATGATCAATAATCGCTTCATCAAGGCAGTGTAGCGGATACCCCGGCACGATGACCCAGCAGACCTCCTCGACGATCACCCTCCAGCCCAGCGGCCGCATCTTCACCGTCGAAGCCGGCGAAACCGTGCTGGAAGCAGCCATGCGCAACGGCCTGCAGTTGCCTTACGGCTGCCGCAACGGTGCCTGTGGCAGCTGCAAGGCGAAGATTGCCTGCGGCACCATCGACTATGGCGCCTACCAGGCCGCGACGCTGACCGACGAGGAAAAGGCTGCCGGCAAGGCCCTGCTCTGCTGCGCGAAACCGCTCGGCGACCTGACACTCGAAGTTCGCGAACTGGACGGCATCGGGGGCGTACGTGTCCGCATCCTCCCGTGCCGAGTCGCGAAGATGGAACGCCGGAGCAGCACGATGATGCTGTTCCTGAAACTGCCGCAGAACGAGCGCCTGCAGTTCATGGCTGGCCAATACATCGATTTCCTGCTGAAAGAGGGCAAGCGGCGCAGCTTTTCGATGGCCAATGCACCGCACGACGACGAATTCCTCCAGCTGCACATCCGCGACTACCAGGGCCTGTTCTCCGGCCATGTGTTCAACCGGATGAAGGAGCGCGACATCCTCCGGCTGGAGGGTCCGTTCGGCAGCTTCTACCTGCGCGATTCCGACAAGCCGATGGTGCTGCTCGCGAGCGGCACCGGCTTTGCGCCGATCAAGTCGATCGTCGAGCACTGCATCAAGACCGGCATCCAGCGGAACATGGTGCTGTACTGGGGCAATCGCACCCGCGCAGACATGTACTCGCCGGAACTCCCCGAGCAGTGGTCGCGCGAGGTGCACGGCTTCCGTTTCGTCCCGGTGCTGTCCGACGCGACGCCCGACTGCGCGTGGGCCGGCCGCACCGGGTTCGTGCACAAGGCCGTGATGGAAGATTTCCCCGACCTGTCCGGCGTGCAGGTCTATGCCTGCGGCGCCCCGCCGATGGTCGATGCCGCCCGCCGCGAGTTCAGCGCGCTGTGCCGGCTGCCGGAAGATGAATTCTTCGCCGATTCGTTCACCGTGAACGAACCGGCGACGATCCTCGCCGGCTGAGCAGCCGGCCGCAGGTGTCGCCGGCTGCCGATGCGGCCGGCGCCACCGCTCACGCCATCGGCGGCAGTCGCTCGATCGCCGTCAGGATGCGTGGCATCAGGTAGATGCGGCGGCGCGCGCGACCGGTGACCTCGCGCAGCCACCCCTTTCGGACCAGCGCCTGGATCAGCACGCCCGCGGTTGCCTGGGTACGGCCGATCGCTACGCTCGCGCGTGCCAGCGTCGTGTACGGGTTCGCCAGCAGGCTGTCGATCAGCGCAGGCGCGTTGACGATATCGCGCGCCTCCCGGTGCAGCGACTCGCGCAGGCGCAGCAGGTCGCCCGCATGGATCAGTGCACTGCGCGCCGAGGCGCGCACGCCGAGCAGGAAGAACGCCAGCCATGGCTCCCAGTTGCCGTCGACCAGTGCCGTGCGCAGCCGCGCCCGGTAGCGCACCCGATGCGCGTGCCAGTACGCAGACAGGAACCACAGCGGCGTGGACAACTGCCGGCGCGACACGAGATACAACGGCACCAGCACCCGCGACAGCGGCCCGTGCGAAGCCTCGAACGGACGCAGCGCTTCGAACTGCGCATGCAGCAGCGCCGAGCGCACCAGTGGCGGCATCCAGATGCGTTCGTCGGCGGCGAAGTGTTCCCAGGCCTCGAGCGCGATGCGCAACGGAGGCGGCAGTGTTTCTGGCACCGGCAGCGCGCCCGCCGCGAGCCGTTCATCGTCGCTGCCGTCATGGCCCGATTCGAGCCACTGGCGGGTCTGCTCGACCAGTGCCAGGTCGAACGGCGCCTCGCGCAGCCGCATCCGTCCGCGCTGCAGCGCGGTGGCCGAGCGCCAGAGTGCAACGGCCTGCACAGCACGCGTACTGCGCTCGTCGACCCCTCCGATCTGCGCGAGGTACAGGTCCGACAGCCGTGCATCGATGCCGGCCAGCCGGCAGGAGTACATGGCCTCGATCGCCAGGCAGGCGGGTACCAGCATGCGCGTGTCCGGTGCACGATCGCCCGCCACCGAGAGCTCCGCCAGCGCCGCTTCAGCCTCGGTGAGCAGTACGACCAGCGCCGCTTCCATCGCCAGCGCGGGGGGCAGTGGCTCTGGCAATCGCTGCCGTCGCTTCATCGCGCGGGCGCCCGCAGGGCCGGCAGGCACATCGCGGCGGTCAGAGGGAGACCTGGCGGCGCCCGCCGGTCGCGGTATCGAGCGCGCGCAACGCGAGCGACAGCGCCTGGTCCCGGTGGCTGGCTGCAGCCTCCTGGTGGTTGAGCGCCAGATGCAGCCGGGCCAGCGCCAGGTGGGCGGAGTGGGTCGGTTCGATCGACAGGCTGGCCTCGAGGTAGCCCTGCGCCCTGGTCAGCTGACCGGCACGGATGCACAGGCGCCCCAGGCTGAGCAGCAGCATCGCGTCATTCGGGTAGCTGCCGAGCCAGCGTTCACAGCGCGCGATGCGCAGCGCAACGTCGTCGTTGCCCGGCACGACTGCGGCCGCATCGGCCGTATCGCCCGTCCCGCCGGGTACGCCGCCGGCTGCAACGGCGCCAGCGCCAGCCACCGGCACCGGCCCGGCGGCCACGTCTTCGGAGTACTGCAGCGCCAGCGCGCCGTCCCACTGCTCATCGAGTGCACGTTCGATGATCGATCTCGCGCCGGCTGCGTCGCCTTGGCTGGCGTGCAGTTGCGCCGCAGTGAGCGCTACCCCTCGATCGCTGCGTACCCGCTCCGGAATCCGCTGCCAGGTCTCCTGCACGGTGCCTTGGTCAATCGCGTGAGCCTTCAATGCCTCGCTGGCAACCTGGCGCTCATACTGATCACGATCGGCTGCGGACAGCGCATTGCGCTCTGCGAGCCGGTCGATCAGCCGCGCGGCTGCATCCCACTGCCCGGCCCGCATCCGCAGCCCGAGTTCCAGGCGCAGCGCGGCCGAATGCGGCGCGGGCAGCGTACCCAGCACTTCAAGCGCGTCCTCCGGTCGCCCTTCGGCAGCCAGCCACTCGGCCTGGGCCATCAGACGCGCGGTCGGATCGTCGGCGTCGTACCGGGCCGCTTCGCCGGCCAGTCGGTCGCGCTCTTCCGGCCGGCGCAACTCATGGGCCGCGCGCGCGCCGATCATCGCCGAGACCGCCGGTGCGGTACCGGCGGCCAGCGCCTCGGTCGCGTGTGCCTTGGCCTTGCCGAAGCGGCCCCCGAGGTAGGCCTGTACCGCAGCCGCAAGCGCGGTTGCCCCGCGTTCGCGCTGGCCACGCGCTCGCCATTCGCGGACCTCGCCCGGCAGGCCGGCGAGCCGGCTGCCGGCACGCAGCAGCAGGTAGCCCAGCGCGAACGCACCGGCAATCACGGTCAGTGCGAGCCCGACCGACAGCTCGACCCGGTACGGCGGCACCACCACCAGCACGTAGCCAGGGCTGTAGCGCAGGACAGCGGCCAGCAGCACCGCCAGCAGCGAAAGGGCCAGCAGCCAACCCAGCGCCTTCACTGGCGACGGTCGCGGCTGACGCGCAGGACGCGTACCGCTTCGATGCTGGCGCCGATCTCCGGCAGGTCGATGCGCACCTGCGCGCGCTCGAGTTCATCCAGCGTATCGGCGAGGATCACCGTCGCCGGATCACGTGGATCGAAGTGCCTTGCCACCCATGCCCGAGACACTGCGATATCGCTGCGGAACCCCGCCTCGTCGCGCGCGAGCAGCGCATGGCGCGCGCTGAGCAAGCGCAAGCGAAGGTTCTCGCGCAGGAACCACGACTGTTCCGGCGTGATCAGCGGCAGCACGTCGGGGTCGATACGGCGGATGCTGGCGAGCTGGCGGAAGTCCGCCTTGAACTCGGCCCAGAGGCGCGCGAGCGTTGCCCGCCATCCGCCGGTTGCCGCGTCGACGCTCGCGGGCGCTGACTCTGACACTGACCCTGACGCTGACGCGGCATCCGGACTGCGCGGGCCGCCCGCCCGCTCGCCGTCGCGCACGGACGCGGCAGTCGAAGACCCGCCCGGCAGCGTCGGCAGCGCGTCGATGCCCGCGACCGCCCGATCGAGGCGCATCGCAATGCCGGTCGTGTCGACCAGCGGAACCCGCTGCAGGCGCTCCATGTCGGCAGCGAGTGCACGCCGCAGCGGCGCGAGCTGCGCGCGGTCGATCACCGCCAGGCGCGCATCGGCGCTCTGCAACGCGATCAATGCAACGCGTACGTTGCCTGCCAGCACCAGTTGCTGGTTGGCCGCGATCAACGATTGCTCGATCTCGGCCAGGGCAGCCTCGTCGCGCCCGCGCGCGAGGTCCTGGTACAGCGACTCCAGGGCGAGTTGCTGGCTCTGCGATTCGGCCAGTTGCGACTGCACTGCGTCGAGGGCAACCTCCATCTCGCGCACGGTTCGCTGCGCACCCTGGGCCAGCGCCTGGGTCTGCCGGCCCAGGTCGTCGGAACCGGCCAGCCGTTGGGCAAGTTCCTGGCGCAGCGCGTTGCGGTCGCGATGACCGTCCCAGGCAGCGAAGGCGAGCAGCGCCACCGCTGCGCCAAGCACGCCGAGCACGATGTCACGGTTGCGCATCGACGCGGCGGGGGCCGAGGCCGCCACCGAGGACGGAGGATCACCGGCTGCACCCGTACTTGCCCCTGCCGGCAAGGCATCTGCGGCGCGCGAAGACGCATCGTCGGCGGGTGCCATGCCCCGGACGGGTCCCGCCTCCGCTTCGTTCGCGGGCCGGACAGCGAGCGGATCGATCACGCCGGGCGCGGGCTCGAGACGGCTCATCGCGCCTCGCCTCGCGCGCCAGCGGCGTGCGACGTACCGGCGCCAACGGCGTGCGACGTGCCGGCGCCAGCGGCGTGCAGCGCACCGGTACCCGCGGCCGATGCCCGCCTCGCCGCAAACGCCGCGAGCGCCTCCAGCACCCCGCTGTCGCCACCGGCGCTTTCGACCACCGGCCCGAAGCCGGCGCTGCGCGCAGCCGCAGCGATGCGCGGATGCGGCACGAACAACGTGCACCCGGCGAGCGCGGACGGCCGCGACCCGGCGCGGGACAGCATCTCGCACAGGTTGTGCACGGCTTCGCTGCTGGTGACCACCAGCGCATCGAGCTGCCCGCCGCGCACCCGGTCGACCAGCGCGGCTGCATCGGCCGACGGCGCGTGCCTGCTGTAGCACTCGGCGTACTCGACCGTTGCGCCACGCGCACGCAGCCCCTCGGCCATCAGTTCGCGGCCCTCCTGGCCACGGAAGATGACCGCCTGCCGTCCCTGCAGGTCGGCAAGTGCGGGCAGTGCCAGCAGCGCCTCGCTGTCGAAGCGTTCGGTCGGCGCCAGCACGTGGTCGAAGCCATGGCGCGCCAGCGCCCGCTGGGTACCCTCGCCGATCGCGGCGATCGACCAGCCCGCCGGCAGCGGGCGGCGCGCGCGGATGCACTCGATCGCGCGGTCGACCGCCGTCGGGCTGGAGAAAATCGCCCAGTCGAACGCATCCAGACGGTCGATCAGCGCGTCGAGCGCTGCCGGATCCGGCGGCGGGCCGATCTCGATCAGGGGAAACACGAAGGACTCGCCGCCACCGGCGTCGATCGCCGCGGCCAGGCGGGCCGACTGTTCGAGCGGCCGGGTCACCGCCACCCGGAGCACGTTCAGGTTCACGGCAGGGCGGCGAGGATCTCCGCCGCGCCGAGGTCGGTCAGCCGCTGCGCGAGCGACTGGCCGAGCGCTTCGCCGGTCGACGGCGGACCGCTGACGCGATCGCTGACCATGCGCTTGCCATCGGGGCTGGCGACGAAGCCGCGCAGTTGCAGCGTGCCGTCGATGATCTCGGCAAAACCACCCAGCGGCACGGTGCAACTGCCGCCCAGCGAGCGCGACAACGCTCGTTCGGCACGCACGCAGGCGGTCGTGGTGGGATCACCCAGCGCCGCGAGCGCCGCCTGCAGCGCTTCGTCCGCGCTCCGGCATTCGATGCCGACCGCGCCCTGGCCGACGGCGGGCAGGCTCTCTTCGGTGGTCAGGAAGGACGCGATGCGGTCGGCGAGCCCGAGCCGCTTCAGCCCCGCCGCGGCGAGGATGATCGCCGCATACTGGCCTTCGTCGAGCTTGCGCAGTCGTGTCTGCACGTTGCCGCGCAGCGGCTGCACGTCGAGGTGGGGGAACCGGGCGCGCAGCTGGCTCTCTCGGCGCAGGCTCGAGGTGCCGACGACGCTGCCTTCAGGCAGGTCGGAAAGCTTCTCGTACCGGTTCGACACGAACGCGTCGCGCGGATCTTCGCGCTGGAGGATGGCCGGCAGCGTGAAGCCGTCGGGCAGCCACATCGGTACGTCTTTCATCGAATGCACTGCGATGTCGGCCCGCGATTCGATCATCGCCTGTTCGAGTTCCTTCACGAACAGACCCTTGCCGCCGATCTTCGCCAGCGACACGTCGAGCACACGGTCGCCTTCGGTCGTCATGCCGAGGATGCTCACGGCGATGCCCGGATAGCGTTCGCGCAGCCTGGCCTGGACGTGTTCAGCCTGCCACATGGCAAGCAGGCTTTCGCGTGACGCGATCACGATCGATTCGACGGGCGGGACGGAAGCAGTCATCGGGAAACAGGCGCGCGGGAACGGGACAGGTGCGCTCGATGGTAGCACCGCCGACAGGGGCGCACCCTCGATGGATGCCGCTCGCGAAGGGGGCTGTTGCGCCCCGGGACCGCACGCCGTTGCGGTTCACGCCGGGGGGGCTGCCCCGGCCGGCTTGCGCCTGCGGTTCAGCCCCGTGCCGCGCCCAGCCGCTCGCGTTCCCGCAGGCGCTCGCAGAGTTCGATCACCCACACCGTCCGCTCGTAGAAGGAGTCCGGTGCCGCAGCGGCGGGCAGGGCTGCCGGTTCGACGGCGTGCTCGACGAGATAGCGGATCGCCTCGACCATGACCGGCACCTGTACGTCCGCAGCGGCCGGTACCGGCCGCTGCGGCGCGGCGCGGGCCAGCATGGCACGGGTGATCAGCCAGGTCTTGCGCCCCGTGGACACCACGGCCCGGCGCGTCACGCTGTCCAGCCCGTTGCGCTCGACCTCGCGTCCGATCTCGGCATACACCAGCCGGGCCGCCATGATGGCCGCACGGCAGTCGCGCGGCAGTTCGGCGATACCCTGCTCGGCACGCTGATAGAGGGTGTCGGCAAGCGCCAGCAACCGCGCGACCACCCGCCCGATGCCGGGCAGGCAAGTCGGCTGCTGCAGCCAGGCCTGCGGATCGATGCCTTCCTCGCGCAACCATTCGCGCGGCAGGTAGAGCCGGCCGTTGCGGGCATCCTCGCCGACGTCGCGCGCGATGTTGGTCAACTGCATCGCGACGCCGAGTTCGCAGGCGCGAGCGAGCGCCGTGCGGCTGCGCGTCCCCATCAGGATCGCCATCATCGCGCCGACCGTACCGGCCACGCGCGCGCAGTAGTCCTCGAGCTGGCCGATGGTCTCGTAGCGGCGTCCTTCGGAATCCCAGCGAAAGCCCTCGATCAGCGCATCGAGCAGACCGCGCGGCAGGTCGAAGCGCTCGACGACCACGGCGAGCGCGCGATCGGATTCGAACGGTTGCGGATGGCGGGCATAGATCGCATCGAGCCGCAGGTCGAGGCGTTCGACGGCGGCGGCCGGGTCATCGGCCAGGTCGATGGCGTCATCGGCCACCCGGCAGAACGCATAGAGCGCGATGGCCGGTGCGCGCACGCGAGCCGGCAGCACGCGGGAGGCGGCGAAGAACGATTTCGATCCGCCGCGCATCAGTGCCTCGCAGGCGACCAGGTCATCCGCGGCTGCGGCCGCGGGCGCAGGGGCGGCGCCGTTGACAGGCAACCAGTCTGCTGCGGCGGACGCAACCCTGGCCACCCTCGCGTCGTGCGCTTCGACAGAAACCATCGCGGTATCAGGCATGGACCCTCGCAATACGGTCGGCATCGGGCACCACCGAGTCGAGCGCCTTGGCCGACATCAGCACACCCGGGACACCGGCGCCGGGATGGGTTCCGGCACCGACAAGATAGAGATGCTGTATGTCTTCGCTGCGGTTGTGCGGCCGGAACCAGGCGCTCTGCAGCAGCACGGGCTCGAGGCCGAACGCCGCGCCCTTGTACGACAGGAGGCGGTCCTGGAAATCCTGGGGCGTCGTGATGCGCGAGGTGACGATGTCGCGCTCGAAACCCGGCAGCACGGTGCGATCGAGCAGCTCGGCGATGCGCGAGCGATAGGTCTCGGCGAACGCCGGCCAGTCGGTGCCGCTGTCGAGGTGCGGAACCGGCGCCAGTGCATAGAACGCATCGCAGCCGGGCGGGGCCATCGATGCATCGGTAGCGGTCGGCCGGTGCAGATAGAGGCTGAAATCGTCCGCGAGCTTGTGCTTGCGGAAGATGTCGTCGAGCAGTTCCTTGTAGCGCGGGCCGAGCAGCATCATGTGATGCGGCACGTCCGGATAGGTGCGCTTCACGCCGAAGTACCAGACGAACAGGCTCATCGAGTAACGGCCGCGCTCGATCCGGCGGTCGGTCCAGTGGCTTCGGTGGCGTGCATCGACCAGGTGGCGGTACGTCCAGGCCATGTCGGCGTTGGACACCACGATGTCCGAGCGCAGCCGCTCGCCGCCTTCGAGCTCGACACCGGTCGCGCGTCCACCCTCCACCGTGATCTGCTTCACCTGGGCCCCGTAGCGGATCGAGCCGCCGCGGCCTTCGAGCAGCCCGACCAGCCCGCGAACCAGCGAACCGGTGCCGCCCATCGCCCAGTGCACGCCGGCGCGGCGCTCCAGGGCGTTGATCAGGCTGTACACGCAGGTCACCGAGAACGGATTGCCGCCGATGAGCAGCGTCTGCAGGCTGAACGCGGCCTGCAGGCGCGGGTCCTTCATGTAGTGCGCGACCATCGAGAACATCGTCCGCCAGCCGCGCATGCGCACCAGCGACGGTACCGCGGCGAGCAGGGTGCCGACCGAGTCGTAGGCCACGCTGCCCAGTTCCTCGAAGCCCAGCCGATAGCAATGCTCTGCCTCGACGATGAAACGGTCGTAGCCATCGGCATCGCCCGGGCTCAGGCGGACCACTTCGGCGCGCATCTTCACCGGGTCGCCGCTGTAGTCGAAATGGGTACCGTCGACGAAGCGGATGCGGTAGAACGGATCGAGCGCCTTCAGCTCGACGTCGTCGGACAGGCGCCGCCCGCACATCGCCCACAGCTCTTCGAGCATGAACGGCGCGGTGATGATCGTCGGGCCGGCGTCGAAGGTGAAGCCGTCCTGCCGGTACACGTAGGCTCGCCCGCCTGGCGCGTCGAGCTTCTCGAGCACGGTCACCGCGTAGCCGCGGCACGACAGCCGCACCGCAGCGGCCAGCCCGCCGAAGCCGCTGCCGATCACCGTCGCGGTCGGTGCGCCCGCCCGCACCGGGGCAACGGGCAGGGCAAGCCCGGGACCGTCGGGGGCGAGCGGCGTCTTGATGCCGCCAGTGGCGGCACGGGTGAAGAACGATTTCATCGGCTGTTCAATCTGCTGTCTTCAGCGGCAGGGTGGCCAGATCGATCTGGCCGATGGATACCGGGGGCACGGGCTCGGGCCTGCGCCGGTTGCGCATCGCCCATTTCCAGAGCGCCGTCGATGACAGCGGCAGCACCATGAACCAGTGTTCGAGGATCGCCAGCGAGAGCAGCGTCGCGGCAAGCACGTGCCTGGCCACATCGAAGCCGCTGGTGTGGGGCATCGCGGCATGGGCCCAGAGGACGGCGGCCAGCGCGGTTGCGGCGGTCACTGCCACCGGGAACAGCAGGTTGACCGACCTGCGTGCGAAGTAGCTGTCGATATGGCGCATCTTCTCGGGGAGGAAGTCTTCGCCGCGGTTGCGCACGCCCAGGAAGAGGTTGAGCTTGGCCGACAGGCGCATCGCCCACAGGATCATGAACGTCCAGGTTCCGGTCTGGTTCGGTGCGTCCAGCGTCACCACCACCACCGCCACCCCGGCGGCGAGGATGAACAGTTCATGGTGCAGGATGGCGGCGACGGCATGGCGGAAGCGCTGGTAGTCGCTGGCCCCCGGCGGCGAGGGCTCGCGGCGGGGGCCCGTCACGAAGCCCAGCAGGAAGGCGACCTCGATCCAGCCCCAGACCAGCACCGCGCTGCTGAACGCGCAGTACGCGCCGGCGACCGACGGGTCGTAGGCCGTCTGCGACAACGCATACAACGCGGCGATCCCGATCAGCGTCGCGCCCGCCATCGACCAGCGGTAGGTCGACACGGGCAACCCGTCGAGCCACACGATCAGCCCGGTGGTGAACCACCAGACGAACATCGCATAGAGCGCGGGGAGGATCAGTTCAGTCATGCAAGACGGTCCATGCGGTGCGGGCGAGCGCCTGCGCGCCTACCAGGCCGGCGCCATCAGTACCTGGTCGGGCACCGTGTTGCGCTTGACCGGAAGCAGGTACAGGCGCGCGAACATGCCGACCGCGGAGACCGCGCACGCAGCCTGCTTCAGCTTTCCGACCAGCCCGCCCCGCGCCTTCGCAGCCTCGTTGGCGGCACTGATGCGGCACAGGGTCTCGAGGCCGCTGCGGAAGCGCGGGTCATCGATGTCCAGCTCGATCGGGAACACCTGCCGGGCGATCTCGGAAGTAATCCGGAACACCTCGAAGTCGTACTTGGTCGAGTCGAGGCCGAGCGCATGGTGCAGTTCTTCGCGGGTGTGGTCGCGCACGTACATCGTCGCGTACACCGCCACCAGGAAGAAGCGGATCCACAGCTTGTTCAAGCCCTTGAGGAGCTTCGGATCGGCACGCATCATGAGCGCGAGCGCTTCGCCGTGCCGGAACTCGTCGTTGCACCAGCGCTGGAACCATTTGAAGATCGGGTGGAACCGGTGTTCGGGATGGCGCTCGAGCTGGCGGAAGATCGAGATGTAGCGGGCGTAGCCGATCTTTTCCGACAGATAGGTCGCGTACAGGATGAACTTCGGCCGGAAGTAGGTGTACTTCTTTTCGCGCTTGAGGAAGCCGAGGTCAACCGCGACGCCGAAATCCTTCAGCGACATGTTGATGAAGCCGGCATGGCGCGACTCGTCGCGGGCCATGTAGTGCATCAGCTTCTTGATGTCGGGGTTGGTGACGTTCTTCTCGATCTCCTTGTACAGCACGCAGCCGGAGAACTCGGAGGTCACCGACGAGATGAGGAAGTCGAGGAACTCGCGCTGCAGCGGGTCCGGCAGGTCGCGGATCTCGGAGGCGAACTCGGGCGTGCGCTTGAAGTGGTCGACGTTGTTGTCGCCCTCGAACTCCAGCATCAGCTTGTCCCATTCGGCGCGCACCAGCGAGACGTCCATGCGGTTCATCGCGTCGAAGTCGGTGGTGTAGAAGCGCGGGCTGAGCATCGTGCTGACTTCCGCCAGGCGGGTCGCTTCGAGGCCGGAGGTGATGACGGGTGCTGTGGTTTCCATCGTAGGTCTCCTGGAGTTACGGGCGCACGGGCTGCGTGGCCAGGGATGCGCTCTGCGGCGAGGGGATGCCGCGTGCAGACGTCCCGCTGTCGAGCAGCAACCGGGCAAACACCCCGGCATTGGTCGGTCCGAACGATTCGAGGTCGATCCGGGCCCCGGTGGCGCTGTCGATCAGGGTAAGGCGGCCGTCGCTGCGGCCGATCAGCTGGAACGGCAGTTCGGCACCCAGGCCACGCGCCTTGCGCTCGCGCGCCATGGCGCGCAGCGAACCGCGCAGGAAGCCCTGCTCGCCGGTGAACGACTCCACCACCCGGCCGCTGGCGGCGTCGATCACGGCGACGCCGCCTTCAGGTGTGTCTTCGAAGCGCAGTTCGCGGGTCACGACTGCCTCGGCATCCGGCACGCGCACGTCGATCCCCGATACGCGCACTGCCGTGACCGCGACCAGCGACACCGCGAGCAGGATGCCGACGCCCACCAGCGCACCGCGCGGGACCTGGTCATGTACGGATGCTTCGCTCATTCGGATGGGCCTGTTCGTGCGGTTCGGAGGTCAGTGGGCCGGCACGGCGTCGGCGGTGCCGACATGCGATGCCGAGGTGCGGCGCGGCGCGGCGGCGGCCTGCGCCGCAACGGGGGTGGCCGCGCTGCCGGTGGCGGCAGCGCCCGTGGCGGCCGACCAGGCCTCGACCAGCAGGCGAGCGACGGCAGCGGCATCGGGGACGCTGCGCAGCATCGGCTCCGGATGCTTCATGCGCCACGGGCGGGCATGCGGCCAGAGGTTCAGGTAGCCGATATGGTCGGACGCCGGCAGCAGTACCGCGATGTCCCCGCTGCCGTCGCGCTCGAGCCGAAGGTCGGCGTTGCGCAGGGTGCGCAGCGGCAGGTTGAAGGTGAGCGTGAGCACGATCCCGATACGCATCACGAGCCGTTTGTCGGTCAGCGTGTAGACGGTCGTCCTACTGGTCATCCAGGCAAGCGAGGCGAGGATGGCCAGCGCGAACAACGGTACCGGTGCCAGCCACAGCAGGTCGATGACGGCATCCCCGACCGCCGTGCCGTCCGACACCAGCAGCACGCCGCGCAGCGCAAGGATCAGCGCGAAGTACAGGGCAAGCTTGCGCACATGGAAAACGCGCAAGGCCACCCCGCGCCATTGCGGCGACGCCTGCCACAGGATGCGCTCGGAGGCGGGCAACGGCTCGGGCAGCCCGAACTGGGGCTCGAGCTCATGCTCGTGCCCGTTGTAGTCTAGGCTGTCGCTCATAGCAGGGCTTCCGCGCGCTCGGGCGTGGCGTACAAGGTACCCGCGCCGTAGAACGCGCTGATCTTTTCGTCCTCCAGCATCGTGATCAGGTCGGGATTGCGCGTGACCGGCGCCTGGGCGATCTGCGCACCGAGGACGGCCTCGACCTTCACGCTGTCGCGGCCGATGCGCACGAACAGCATGGGGATCAGCACGTTGCGCGTGGCACCTGGCACCTGGATCTCGAGGAAGCGGAAGGCCATCTCCATGCGGTCGACCCAGAGGTCCTTGACGACACCACCGGCCACGCCGTCCGCGCCGATGACCTGCATGCCGCGCGGATCGCGATCCTGGCGCGCGATGCCGAAGCCTTCAGCGGTGCGCAGCGGCACGATCTTCGGATTGCCGTGTTCGTCGGGCTCGGGTACGTCGGCACGCTGCGCGTAGGCCCCAGGGCCGACGCCGGCCAGCAGCGGATTGCCGGTCGGCACCAGCGGTGCGCCGATCCACGGATGGTTCGGCTCGGCGCTGATCACCGGCTCCTTCTTGTTCGGGTCGGGCACGACGACCTTCGACCCGTCTGCCATCAGATAGGTCTTCGGTGGCGGCACCGGCCAGCCGGTGATCTTGCCGCGCGCATGGCCGTCGGTCTCCATCGGATAGCCTTCCCGATGGCCTTCGCGGATCAGGTAGTAGATCAGGCCGAAGAAGAACGCCCAGAACGCGTACAGCACGAGCTGCGCGACGTCGACGTACTGCGTGATGGCTCCGGTTCCCATGTTTCGTTCTCCTTGGTGCGGATGTTCCGCTTCGGGGTGATGACTGCTTCGGTCAGCCCGGCAATCCGGCCAGACCGAATTTCGATGGCGCGTCGCGCCGGGACTGCCCGACCGGCCGGACCAGTGGCCCGAGCGCGATCAGCGTTGCGAACAGCAGGTAGATCTCGATGTGCCAGACGAAGCTGTAGCCGGTGGCCGTACCCATCAGAGCCTCGCCCAGCACGCCCTGGTTGGCCAGGTGCGACACCACGTCGCGGATGGCGCCGCCGAGCGCGATCGCAACGCCGGCACAGGTCGCCTGGACGGCGCCCCAGGCACCGAGCGCAAGGCCGACGTGTTGCGGGCGCTCCATGCCCATCGCGGCGCACAGCGTGCCGACGGCGAACAATCCGCCACCGAAACCGATCAGCAGCGTGCCCGCACGAAACAGCAGCGGCGAGTCGAGGGGTGCGGAGAACACCACCGCCGCGAAGGCCGGCAGGCCGAGAACGGCGCCGATGGCGGCCACGCGCATGGCGTCGGTGCCGCGCGTCAGCAGGCGTGCGGCGAGCGCGAAGGCGACCAGGGAACCACCGGCAAGCACGGCGGTCAGCCCGGAAGTTGCACCCACCGACAGGCCGAGCACCTCGGCACCGTAGGGTTCGAGCACGATGTCCTGCATGTTGAAGGCCATCGTCCCCAGGCCCAGCGTCCACAGGAAACGCCGCGCGCCAGGCTGGCGGATGAAGGTGCGCCAGGTATCTCGGAAACCGGGCGCATCCGCGGCACGCTCACGGTTGCGGGCAGGGTCGCGCGGCTCCTGCTTCCAGACGGCGACGATGTTGAGCAGCACGGTCAGCACGGCGGCGCTCTGGATCACCTGTACCAGCCGGGTTTCGGAGAAGTCCGCCAGCGCGATGCTGTAGACGATGCCCGCCCCGACCATGCCCACCAGCAGCATCACGTACATCAGCGCGACCACGCGCGGCCGGGTCTGTTCCGACGCCAGGTCGGTCGCGAGCGCGAGGCCGGCGGTCTGCGTGGTCTGCACGCCGGCGCCCATCAGCAGGAAGGCCGCAGCCGCCCCTGCATGGCCGAGCCAGATCGAGCCGGGTTCACCGCGGCCGGTCAGCAGCAGCAGCGCGAACGGCATGATCGCCAGGCCGCCGAACTGGAGGAACGAGCCCAGCCAGATGTACGGGACACGGCGCCAACCGAGCGCGGAACGGTGGGTGTCGGAGCGGAAACCCACCAGCGCACGCAAGGGCGCGACGAGCACTGGCAGCGACACCATCAGCGCCACCAGCCAGGCACCCACGCCCAGCTCGACGATCATCACGCGGTTGAGCGTGCCGACCAGCAACGCGATGGCCATGCCGACCGACACCTGGAACAGCGACAGCCGCAGCAGCCGCGCCAGCGGCAGGTCGACCGTCGCCGCATCGGCGAACGGCAGGAAGCGCGGACCGAGCGTGCTCCAGTTCGGCGCGAGCTTGCGGCTCAGGCCGTAGGCACGCTGGGCGAGCGACGCGGAAGTCATGCGCGCACCAGCTCCATTGCCTGGGAAATGTAGAAGCTGCGGGAGATGCGCCGGGTGCGGCCGTTCTGCCAGCCGGCAAGTGCCGGGTCGGTCGCCACCGCACGGCGCAGGCGCCGTTCGGATACCGGCTCGATCATCGGCGATCGGTCGCCGCGCGGGAACAGCTTGCCAACGCCGATCAGCACGGTCAGCAGCGGGGTACGCGGTGCGAAGGTGAACACCATCGACCTCGACGTACGCTCGGCCAGTGCGGCCAGGACCGAGATCACGTCGTCGTTGTCGTAGTGGATCACCGAGTCCATGCCGACCACATGGTCGAACGAGCCGAGCGCCGGATCGAGCATGTCGCCGGAGCGGAAATCGATCGTGCCGCTGCCACCGCCGGCGCGGTTTCGTTCGGCGATATCGGCCGGCAGACGCTCGCGCGCGAGGCCGACCAGCGTCGGCGAGAGGTCGATCGCCACGACTTCAGCGCCGCGGCGGGCGGCCTCGACTGCGAGCGCGCCGGTACCGCAGCCGGCGTCGAGCAGCCGGCGTCCGGTCAGGTCCGCCGGCAGCCAGCCGAGCAGGGTGGTACGCATCTCGTCGCGCCCGGCGCGGACCTTCGCCCGCACGCCGCTCACCGGCGCATCTGAGGTCAGCCGCGCCCAGGCCTGCACCGCGGTGCGATCGAAGTAGGTCTCGATCTGTCCGCGGCGCCGCTGGTATGAAGTTGCAAGGCTCATCGTGGTGCGTCCGGTCTCAGTCGAACCCGAGCAGGTCGAAGATGTCGCGGTCGCGCATCGGCGTGGCGACCAGCGGATCGGTGCCTTGCCAGAGCTGCGCGGCCAGGCGCAGGTATTCCTGCTGCACGGCTTCGACTTCGGGCGTCGCTTCCATCTCGAACAGCGTCGACTTCTTCAGGCGGCTCTTGCGGATCACGTCCAGCGACGGGAAGCGCGCCATCGTCTTCAGGCCGACGACGTCGTTGAACTTGTCGATCTGGTCGGTGGCATCGCTGCGGTTGGCGATGACGCCGCCGAGCCGCACGTTGTAGTTCTTCGACTTCGCCTGGATGGCACCGATGATCCGGTTCATCGCGAAGATCGAGTCGAAGTCGTTGGCGGTGACGATCAGGGCACGGTCGGCATGCTGCAGGGGTGCCGCGAAGCCGCCGCACACCACGTCGCCGAGCACGTCGAAGATCACCACGTCGGTATCCTCGAGCAGGTGGTGCTCCTTCAGCAGCTTGACGGTCTGGCCGACGACGTAGCCGCCGCAGCCGGTGCCGGCCGGCGGACCACCCGCCTCGACGCACATCACGCCGTTGTAG
>CAIQON010000332.1 GCA_903873475.1 uncultured bacterium | reverse complement strand
TTTCCTTCTTGGTCGCCTTGTTGACGACGCGCGGGCCGCGCGTGAGGTCGCCCCATTTGGCGGTGTGCGAGATGTACTTGTGCATCTTGGCGAGGCCGCCTTCGTGCAGCAGGTCGACGATCAGCTTCAGCTCGTGCAGGCACTCGAAGTACGCCATCTCGGGCGCATAGCCGGCCTCGACCAGCGTCTCGTAGCCTGCCTGCACCAGCGCGGTCGCGCCGCCGCACAGCACGGCCTGCTCGCCGAACAGGTCGGTCTCGGTCTCTTCCTTGAACGTCGTCTCGATCACGCCGGCACGGGCGGCGCCGATCGCGGCAGCATAGGACAGCGCGACATCGCGTGCCTTGCCACTGGCGTCCTGGGCGATCGCGATCAGCGCGGGCACGCCGCCGCCCTGGGTGTAGGTCGAGCGCACGAGGTGGCCGGGACCCTTCGGCGCGATCATGATCACGTCGATTTCCGGCTTCGGGAGGATCTGCTGGAAGTGCACGTTGAAGCCATGCGCGAAGGCCAGCGTCGCGCCCTTCTTGATGTTCGGCTCGACCGACTCCTTGTAGACCTGCGCCTGGTGCTCGTCCGGCAGCAGCATCATCACGAGGTCGGCACCCTTGACCGCGTCATCGACTTCCTTGACGGTGAGACCGGCTGCCTTCGCCTTCTCCCAGGAAGAACCGCCCTTGCGAAGGCCGACGGTGACCTTCACGCCGGAATCCTTCAGGTTGTTGGCGTGGGCATGGCCCTGCGAGCCGTAGCCGAGGATGGTGACGCTGCGTCCCTTGATCAGGGACAGGTCGGCGTCCTTGTCGTAAAAGATGTTCATGCCCAGTCTCCGCGATGCGTTGTGTTGTGAATGGTGGGATTGGACCGGACGCAGCGCGTCCGGCAATGCGGCCGGTGTACCCCGGGCACCGGCCCGCCCGGCGGTCAGACCTTGAGTACCCGCTCCCCGCGCCCGATGCCGGAGGCACCGGTGCGGACGGTCTCGAGGATCAGCCCCGGCTCGACGGCCTGAAGGAAGGCATCGAGTTTCGATCCCTCGCCGGTCAGTTCGATCGTGTAAGACTTGTCGGTGACATCGATGATGCGGCCGCGGAAGATATCGGCCATGCGCTTCATCTCCTCGCGATCCTTGCCGGCCGCCCGCACCTTCACGAGCATCAGTTCCCGCTCGATATGCGCGCCATCGGACAGGTCGACGACCTTCACCACCTCGATCAGCTTGTTCAACTGCTTGGTGATCTGTTCGACGATTTCTTCCGAACCGTTGGTGACGATCGTCATCCGCGACAGCGTCGCGTCTTCGGTCGGTGCGACGGTCAGCGATTCGATGTTGTAGCCGCGGGCCGAGAACAGGCCGGATACCCGCGACAGCGCGCCGGGTTCGTTCTCGAGCAGGATGGAAATGATATGGCGCATCGGGTATCGATCAGTACGGTGTGGATTCGGAGGCGGGCAAGACATCCGCCGGCGTGCCGGCGTCGGCGCCGACCGCCGGCAGGCAGCAGCGAGGCCCGGCGCCGCGCGGGAACGGGATCAGACCAGGATCATCTCCGACAGGCCCTTGCCGCCAGGCACCATCGGAAACACGTTTTCGGTCTGGTCGGTGATGAAGTCCATGAAGACGAGCCGGTTCTTCATCGCGAACGCCTCGCGCATCGCCCCTTCCACGTCGGCCGGCTTCTCGATGCGCATGCCCACATGGCCGTACGATTCCGCGAGCCTGACGAAATCGGGCAGTGCATCCATGTATGACTCGGCATGCCGGTTGCCGTGGAAGAACTCCTGCCACTGCCGGACCATGCCCATGTAGCGATTGTTGAGCATCACCACCTTGATCGGCAGCTGGTACTGCGTGCAGGTCGAGAGCTCCTGGATGCACATCTGGATGCTGGCCTCGCCGGTCACGCAGGCCACCTGTGCGTCGCGGTGCGCCAGTTGCACGCCCATGGCCGAGGGCAGCCCGAAACCCATCGTGCCGAGGCCACCGGAGTTGATCCAGCGCCGCGGCTGGTCGAACTTGTAGAACTGCGCAGCCCACATCTGGTGCTGGCCGACATCGGAGGTGACGTACGCGTTGCCTTCGGTGACCTTGTAGAGTGCCTCGACCACCGATTGCGGCTTGATGATCGCGCTCGCACGGTCGTACTTCAGGCAATCGCGGCCGCGCCATTCGTCGATCTGCTTCCACCAGGCGGCCAGCGCAGTGGCGTCGGGCTGTTCCTGGGAGGAGGAGGCCTGCGCCAGCATGTCAGCCAGCACGTCCTTGACGTTGCCGACGATCGGCACGTCGACCTTCACCCGCTTCGAGATCGACGACGGGTCGATGTCGATGTGGATGATCTTGCGCTCTTCCTCGTGGAAGTGCTTCGGATTGCCGATCACCCGGTCGTCGAACCGCGCCCCGACCGCAAGCAGCACGTCGCAGTGCTGCATCGCCATGTTCGCCTCATAGGTGCCATGCATGCCGAGCATACCGACGAACTGCCGGTCGGTGGCGGGATACCCGCCGAGCCCCATCAGCGTGTTGGTGCACGGGAAACCGAGCGCCCGCACGAGCCTCGCGAGGTCGGCCGCTGCCTCGCCCAGGATGACGCCACCGCCGCTGTAGATCATCGGGCGCTTGGCTTCCATCAGGAGTTGCATCGCCTTCTTGATCTGGCCGGAGTGTCCGCGCGTCACCGGGCTGTAGGAGCGCATCGGCACGTTTTGCGGATAACTGAACACCGCCTTGTCGACGGTGATGTCCTTCGGAATGTCGACCAGCACCGGGCCGGGCCGGCCAGTGGTCGCGATCTGGAAGGCCTTGCGGATCGTCGACGCGATGTCGCGTACATCCTTCACGAGGAAGTTGTGCTTCACGCAGGGCCGCGTGATGCCGACCGTGTCGACTTCCTGGAACGCGTCCTGTCCGATCGCATGGGTCGGCACCTGGCCGCTGATGATCACCATGGGAATCGAATCCATGTATGCCGTCGCGATGCCGGTCACGGCGTTGGTGACGCCGGGCCCGGAGGTGACCAGCGCGACGCCCGGCCGGGTGGTCGAGCGCGCATAGCCGTCGGCGGCGTGCACGGCGGCCTGCTCGTGCCGGACGAGGATGTGCTTGACCTTGTCCTGCTTGCAGATTTCGTCGTAGATGTAGAGTACGGCCCCGCCCGGGTAGCCGAACACGAACTCGACCTGCTCTTCCTGCAGGCAGCGGATGACGATCTCCGCGCCGGAGAGCTCCATCACGTTCGCAGCGATCCTGTCCATTGCATTACCTCTGGCTACCGTGGGCACTACGTGCGTTGGGACGCACCGGCCCCGATTTCTCGACTCGAAACGAACCGGAGAGGCTACCGGCAAGGGGTCATGGGGTCAAGCCGCCCTCCTCGGCGCACGGGGCCGGAGGGAATGCACGATGCCGAAGGGGGACGCATCGGGGGCTTTGGTACCATAGGACACTCCGGATGGGCATGTGCAACCGCCATGCCGGGCGCAATCGCCATCCGAATCTTCGTGACCGAGAACGATCCTGGCTTCAGAGAGTGAACTGTCGCGTTTCCTGACCGACGTCGAGCGGCGTGCCTTCAAGCAGGCGACCTATGCGGTGCGCGACCCCGAGGCCGGGTTGGACATCGTCCAGGATTCGATGATGAAACTCGCCGAGAAGTACGCTGATCGGCCGGTGGAAGAACTGCCGATGCTGTTCCAGCGGATCCTCCAGAACACGATCCGCGACTGGTATCGGCGCACGAAGGTACGCAACACCTGGACCACCCTCTTCTCGTCGTTCTCCGTAAGCAAGGATGACGAGGACATCGATCCACTCGAGACTCTGCAGGCAACGGCTGACCCGAACGGCGAGGGCATCAATCCCCCCGATCGGCTGCAGCGAATCCAAACCCTTGAAACGATTGAAGAAGCACTGTCAAGACTGCCAGCACGTCAACGCGAAGCGTTCCTGCTTCGTTACTGGGAAGAACTGGATGTCTCCGAAACCGCAGAAGCCATGGGCTGTTCGGAAGGCAGTGTGAAGACGCATTGCTCGCGGGCCACCCACGCGCTCGCCGAGTTGTTGAAAGCCAAAGGAATTTCCCTGTGAACGACGCGCAATTCGGCAGTCAGGTTGCATCGCTGCTCGACGAGGGTCTGGCGCGCGTCGACGAAGACGTGCTGACACGGCTGCAGGTGGCGCGCAAGGCCGCCCTGAGCCTCGCGGTGGCTCCTCGCCATGCGCGCGCGCTGGCGGTGGCGGGTGCCACTTCCGCCGGCAGCGGCGGCGGTCTGCGCGACTGGTTTGCCGGCCCGCGACTGTGGCTCGCGCTCGGAATGCTCGCGCTGGCGATCTCGGGCGTGACACTGACCGAATCCGGCGGCGATGCCGCTGCCGATGCCGCGGCAGACCTCGACCTCGCGATCCTCGCGGACGACCTGCCGGTGACGGCCTACATCGACAATGGGTTCGATACATGGCTGAAGCGCCCGGTCGAACCGCAGCAGTAGGGCTCGAAGCCGCCCGCCCGGCTTCGATGTCCGCTGCCCGCCCACGCGCAGCCCTGGGCGCGGGCGTCCTGGCTGTTGCCCTGCTTTTCGGCGCGCCCTGGCCGGGCGCCGACGTTGCCTGGGGCGCGGGCGATGCTCACGCCGCCAGTGCGGCCTCGGCGCGTGCGCCCACGTGGCCGCAACTGCCACCGGCGCAGAAGGAGTTCCTCGCACCGCTCGAGGAAAACTGGGATTCGCTCAGCGTGCAGACGCGGCGCAAGCTGATCGGCATCGCGCAGCGTCAAGGCACGATGACCACGGAACAGCGCGAGCGCGTGAAATCCCAGCTGTCGCAGTGGGCGCAACTCTCGACCGAAGAGCGTGAACGCGCACGCAAGAACTACCAGCAGTTGAACAAGTTGCCGGCCGATCAGCGTCAGGATGTCGCACGCCGCTGGCAGGAAACGAAGCAACCCGCGCCCGCCGGCGCGACGGAGGGCGGTGTCGAGGGCGCGGCCCTGGCGCCCCAGCAATAGGCGGGCTGGATGGATTTCCCCCCTGTTCCCGAGGCGACGCTGCTGCGCCGCCTCGGCAGCCTGATCTACGAAACGCTGATCGTCGTCGCGCTCCTGTTGCTGGCCGGCCTCGTCTTCCTGCTGCCGCTGCACGCCCTTACCGGCACTGGCGCCTCGGACGGCTGGGCCCTATGGCTGTTCCGCGCCTGGATCGTGGCCGTGCTCGGCAGCTACTTCATCTGGTTCTGGACGCGCGGCGGACAGACGCTGCCGATGCGCACCTGGCGCCTGCGCGTCGTCGATACCGGAGGATCGCCGATACGCCTTCGGCGCGCCCTCTGCCGCTACCTGCTCGCGTGGCCGAGCGTCCTCGCAGCCGGTGCCGGGCTCGCCTGGGCGCTGGTCGATCGCGACCGCCAGTTCCTCCACGACCGGCTGGCCGGTACCCGACTGGTGCGCGTCGAAGCCTGACGGGCTGACAAGACGGGCTGAAAAGACGGGCTGACAGGCATACCGCTCGAGGGTCAGCGCCGCTCGAAGTACGCGACCAGCCCGACGGCAATGCAGAGGAATGCCAGCGGCGCCAGCAGCGCGGCCAGCGGCGCCGGCCAGTCGTACAGCCATCCGGCATGGGATGCCAGGGTGTTGAGGAAAAAGAAGGCAAGCCCCAGCATGATGCTGGCAAACACGCGCGGCCCTGCACTCGCTCGCCGCGCCTGCTGCGCGAACGGCAGTGCCAGCACCAGCATGACGACGATGGCGAGCGGATACGCAGCCTTGCGCCAGAGCGCGATCTCGTAACGGCTGGCGGCCTGCCTGCTGCCACGAAGGTGCTGCACGTACTGCCACAGGCCTGCTGCAGACATCGCCTCGGGCTTGACCAGCAGCACGGTGAGCAGCGCAGGCGTGAGCACCGATGTCCATTCGCGCGCCGGGGCGTGCACCACGACCGTACGTTCGCCGTCGAAGCGCGTCTCGCTGACCCCTTCCATGTTCCAGCGGTTGTCGCCGAGATAGGCGCCGCGCTCGGCGAACCAGACGCGGTCGAGTCGCCATGCCGTGTCGAATTCATAGACGCGCACGCCCACCAGCCGGGGCTCGGGCGTCACCTGGGCCACGTTGATGAAGCTGTTGCCGTCCTTTACCCAGAGCCCCGAGCGGAACGCCTGGGCAACCACTGCCGCCTTCGCCTGCAGGCGCAGTGCCTGGGCCGTACGCTCCGCCGCCGGGGCCACTGCTTCGCCGACCAGCACGCCGACCAGGGCGATGGTCACGCCGGCGCGCACCAGCACGAGCGCCATCCGCAGCGCCGACACCCCGGAGGCGCGGATCACCGTGTATTCGGACTGCTGGGCCATCTGCGTCAGCACGAAGGTGGTGCCGATCAGCGCGGCCACCGGCAGTATCTCGTACAGGTGGCCGGGGATGTTGAGCATCACGAACACGAACATGTCGCGCAGGCGGTACGAGCCCTCGCCCATGTCGTCGAGTTCGCCGATCAGGTCGAACAGTGCGAACAGGCCGAGCAGCCCGGCCACCACCAGCGCCGTCGTGGTGTACACCTCGCGCCTCAGGTAACGGCTGATGACGACCATCGGGGCGTGCCTCAGTCAGCCTGGACGGCCGGTGCGCGTCGCGGCCAGCGCAGCCTCGGCCATGGCAGGGCGAACGCGCGGCGCGAAAACAGCGCCAGCGTCACCCCGAGCATGAGCACGTGCACGACCCAGAACCCGATCGCCGGCGCCACCCGCCCCTGTGCGATCCAGGCCTGAGCGATCGACAGCAGGTTGCTGTAGAGCATGTAGAGCAGGATCGCGAACACGTAGTTCAGCGAACGGCCCATGCGCGGATTGACATGGGACAGCGGGATCGCCGCCAGCGCGAGGATCACGGCCATGATCGGCAGCCCGCAGCGCCAGGTGAATTCCGCGATATGCGCGGGCACCGGGTTGGCCAGCAGTTCGAGCGTCGGCAAGCCCTTGATCGGGCGACTGCCGCCGGCCGACTCCGCGGCTTCGATCCGGATCGCATAGCGCTCGAACACGGTGGTGCGGAACGCCGCCGAGCCCGGGTCGCCCTCGTAACGGCGCCCCTGTTCGAGCACCAGGAAACGGTCGCCGTTCTCGCGTGTCTCGAGGAATCCGCGGCGCGCGACCATGCTGCCGCCCTTCTGGTTCTGCAGCGAGTGCACGAACACGTTACCCACCGTGCTGTCCTCGCGCGAGACGGACTCGACGAAATAGACGCGGTCGCCGCCGCGCGATTCACGGAATACACCGGCCGCCACGCTCGCCGACTCGTCGCGCGATTCGAGCTGGCGGCGGAACTCGTCACTTTTCTGGTTCGCCCATGGCGACAGGCCCAGGCTCAGCGCGGCGATGATCGCCGCCAGCGGCAGCGAGAATGCGAGCACCGGCCCGATCCATGCCAGCGGCGACACGCCACTGGCCGACCACACCACCATCTCGGAATCGCGGTGCATGCGGGTCAGGCAGCTGAGCACCGTGATGAACAGCGTCAGCGACAGGACGATCGGCAGGTAGTTGAACGCGGTGAAGCCGAGGATGGCCGCGACGCCATCGGCCGCGAACTTGCCGCCCGCCGCCATCCCCAGCAACCGGATGAACTGCGTGGTCACCATGATCGCGAGGAGCACCGCAAACACGGCCGAGGCCGTGAGGAAAAACTCCTTCAGCTGCGCACGATAGAAGATCAACACGCACGCGCCGCTGGCGGACGAAGGCCCCGCGGCTGCCGGCGGGGAGTCCGCACCACGACGGTGGCAACAGCCCGATCGTTTTGACTTGGGAGAGACCGCGCGCCGATAATGGGCCGGAGCATGGCAGCGGCCAGAGCGGTTACCTGAGCAAGGGACATCACATGGAATTTAGCATAAAGACCGGTAGCCCCGAGAAGCTGAAGAGCGCATGCGCCGTCGTCGGCGTGTTCCAGGCGCGCGAATTGTCGGCGTCCGCGCTGGCGGTCGACAAGGCGACCCGAGGCACCCTCTCGGAAATCGTCAAGCAGGGCGATTTCGAAGGCAAGGCGGGCACCACCCTGCTGGTGCCCAGGGTCGAGGGGAAGGTGTTCGAGCGCATCCTCCTCGTCGGGCTCGGTCCGGCCGGCGAATTCCGCGAAAAAGGCTACCGCGAGGCCGTGCGCGCGGCGGTGTCGGCGCTGCGCCAGACCGGGGCCCGGGACGCGCTGCTCTGCCTGACGGAGGTGCCGGTGGCCGGCCGCAGCCAGGCCTGGGCGATCACGCAGGCCGTCGTCGTCGCGATGGAAACGCTCTACCGGTTCGACCAGATGAAGAGCCAGCCGGAGCGCAACGCGCCCGCGCTGCGCTCGCTCTCGCTGAAGGTCAATGCGCGCAACAACGTCGATGCCGAGGCCGCGCTGGCCCAGGGCGTGGCCACCGCGCAGGGGATGAACTTCGCCAGGGACCTCGCGAACCTGCCGCCGAACATCTGCCATCCGACCTATCTCGCGGCACAGGCCGCGGCACTGGCCAGGTCGCACCGGCTCAAGCTCGAGGTGCTCGATCAGAAGGACATGGAGCGGCTCGGCATGGGTGCCCTGCTCGCCGTCTCCAGGGGTAGCCGGCAGCCCCCGAAGCTCATCTCCCTGGCCTGGAACGGCGGCGATCGCAAGGCGGCGCCGGTGGTGCTGATCGGCAAGGGCATCACCTTCGATACCGGCGGCATCTCGATGAAGCCGGCCGCCGAAATGGACGAGATGAAGTTCGACATGGCCGGTGGTGCCAGCGTGCTCGGCACCATGAAGGCGGTTGCGATGCTCAAGCTGCCGATCAACGTGATCGGCGTCGTGGCCGCGGCCGAAAACATGCCCGGCGGCAATGCCACCCGGCCGGGAGACATCGTGACCACGATGTCCGGCCAGACGGTCGAGATCCTGAATACCGACGCCGAGGGGCGGCTCGTGCTGTGCGACGCGATGACCTGGTGCGAGCGCCTGCAGCCGGCGCTGGTGATCGACATCGCGACCCTGACCGGTGCCTGCGTGATCGCGCTCGGCCATGTCGCCTCCGGCCTCTATGCGAACAACGAGACCCTCGCGCGCGAAGTGCAGCAGGCCGGCGATGCCGCATGGGATCGCGTCTGGCACATGCCGCTGTGGGACGACTACCAGGAGCAGTTGAAGAGCAACTTCGCCGACTTCGCGAACATCGGTGGCCGGCCCGCAGGCAGCGTCACCGCCGCCTGCTACCTCGCGCGCTTCGCGCGCAAGTTCACCTGGGCGCACCTGGACATCGCCGGCACGGCCTGGAAATCCGGGCGCGACAAGGGAGCGACCGGGCGTCCGGTGCCCCTGCTCACCGAGTTCCTGGTGGCACGCGCCCGTTCGGCGCGGCCATGACGGATCGTCGTCGTTGACGATTCCCGACCGCCAGTCCAGGGCAGGCGCATCCACCACGGCGCGCACACGATGACCCGGATCGATTTCTACGCCAATGTCGAGTCGCGCGAGCGTACGGCCTGCACCATCGCAGCGAAGGCACTGGAGCGCGGGGTGCGCCTGCTGGTGCTCACCACGGACGAGGCCCAGTCGGACCGCCTCGACCGGTTGATGTGGACATTCGCCCAGCTCAGCTTCCTGCCACATGTGCGCGCCGCCCATCCGCTGGCGGCGCAGACGCCGGTGATCGTCGACCATGCCTTCGACCCGCTGCCCCACGACGAGGTGCTGCTCAACCTGACCGATGCGACGCCGCCGCTGTTCAGCCGCTTCGAGCGGCTGGTCGAAATCGTCTCGCTCGACCCGGACGACCGGCAGCGGGCGCGGGGCCGGTGGCGCTTCTATTCAGAGCGCGGGTATCCGCTCGCTTCGCACGACCTCGCGAAACCGGAACGCGGTGGCGCGGCAGCCGTGCGTCCAGTGGCCGGCTGATCGAGGCGATGGCAGAGACACCGCTCGACCCGCCGCCGCCAGCCGAACCCGCGCGCCGGGACGCCCGGGCCGGGCCAGAGGCCACGGGTGAATCGGGCGAGGTGCTCGAAAAGCTCGAAATCCTGCTCGGACGGTTGCGCGCACCCGATTCACCGGGCGAACATCCGTCACGCACGGGAAACGTTCCGACGCTGGACGAACCGGTGCACCTGACCTCGCCGGCGGCAAACCTGCACGCCATCCCGGCGGGCAGGCATATACCGACGCTGAGCGAACCGGTCGAACTGCAGGGCGCGCTGGTGCCAATACCGGTGCCAATACCGGTGCAGATACCGGCGCCGATACCGGTGCCGGTGCCGGTGCCGGCGCCCCCCTCCGTCGGGGCCGACCCGGACAGCGTGCAGGCACTGCGCAGGCGCATCGAAGCCCTGATCGATCCCGACCTCGAACAGCGCCTGTACGGGCGCGCGCTGGCCGACCTCGAACGCACCCTGATCGACATCGAACGCGGCTGGCGCGACGAACTTGCGGCCTGGCGCGACGAGCATGTGTCGCGCATGTGCGACCAGATACGGGGCGAGATCGAACGAGCGGTCGACGAGGTGGTGGCCGAACTGGCTCGCCAGCAGGGACCCGGCTCGCGCTGAACAGGTACGCCGGCGGGCCTGCCGGGCGGGGACTGGCGCTGCCTGCCCCTATAATCGCCCGCCTACAACACTCGCCTGCATGCGCCACCCGCCATGGAACTTCCGAAGAGCTTCGACCCGGGCAGCATCGAATCGTTCTGGGGCCCTGAATGGGAGCGTCGCGGCTACTTCGCCGCCGGCACCGAAGCGGGTCGTCCGGCGTTCGCGATCCAGCTGCCGCCGCCGAACGTGACCGGCATCCTGCACATGGGGCATGCGTTCAACCAGACCATCATGGACGCGCTCACCCGCTACCACCGGATGCGCGGCTTCAACACGCTCTGGCTGCCGGGCACCGACCATGCGGGCATCGCCACCCAGATCGTGGTCGAGCGCCAGCTCGAGGCGAAGAGCCAGTCGCGCCATGCCCTGGGTCGCGAGGCGTTCATCGACCAGGTGTGGGACTGGAAGCGCTACTCCGGCGACACCATCATCAACCAGATGAAGCGGCTCGGCGCCTCGGCGGACTTCGAACGCGAATACTTCACGATGGACGAGTCGCTGTCGACGGTGGTGGTCGACACGTTCGTGCGCCTCTACGAGCAGGGCCTGATCTACCGCGGCAAGCGGCTGGTGAACTGGGACCCGAAGCTCGGCACGGCGGTCTCCGACCTGGAG
>CAIQON010000331.1 GCA_903873475.1 uncultured bacterium | reverse complement strand
GTGCACCCCAGCAGGTACAGGTACAGCAGCACCGCGGGAATGCCTGCCTGCACGGCCAGCAGCAGGGCCTCGTTGTGCGGGTTGCTGGTGGGTTCCTTTCCGCTGCCTTCGATCTGTCGGCGGTAGGCCGCCGCGAAGCTCCCCAGCCCTTGACCGAGCAGCGGCTGTTCGCGCACGAGGGCCAGGCCTTCGGAGAGGAATTCGAGCCTTCGACCCACCGAGTTGTCGTCATGGGCCGGGGTGGCCGGGTTCCATTTCGAAAGTTCACTCATCCCGAGGTCGATTCGCTGGCGCAACGGCTGGTATCCCTGGTAGATCGCCGTGGCCGCCACGCAGACCAGCACGCCGGCGATGGCCAGGCCACGCCATCCGGCGCGCAGCGCGAACACGAGCACGATGAATGCGGCCAGCACGACGTATCCGGTACGCCCCTGCACCATGAACAGCACGTTGACCAGCGCCAGCAGGCATACGATCGCCCATGCCGAGGCCACCAGGCGGCGGCCGGCGGTGGCTGCCTCGGCCGCGTAGAGCGCGAACAGCAGGGTCGCCAGGGCCATCAGCAGCCCGTGGGTGATGTGCAGCTTGAACACGACCGCGTTGCCCGGTTTCGCGCGCAGCCAGTCGGCCGGGGACAGCAGTCCGGCGGCCGCCGCATACGACAGCGCGAGCGTCAGCAGCATCGCGGCGGCGAAGCCGGCCAGCGCGTGCGCCCGGTGGCGCGGGTCGAGCAGGAACCACAGGAACACCGACACCAGCAGCAGGTCCGCGTACTTGTGCAGGAACTCGCGCTGGCCGGGTCCGAAGCCGCCAGCCCAGGCGAGGCTCAGCGCGAGCCAGGCGAACAGCAGCAGCGCGGCGAATGCGACCGGGCTGTCGATGAAGCAGCGCAGCTTCTCGCGGTAGCGGCCACCGGCAAGCCAGCAGGCGAACACCAGCGCGAGCATCACGTTGGCCAGCGCGGTGGACACCGGCGCCGCGAAGGCGAGGCCCGCCACCGCGGCGGGGCCGACGGCATCGATGCGCGCAGCCATGCGTGTGCCCCAGCGCCCGGCACCGCCGTTCCGGGTGTTGCCTGCGGCGGCATCGAACATCGCGCCGCTCACTTCACCGCCCAGGCGATCAGCGACTTGCGGAACGAGGGCACCAGGTCTTTGAGCGCGGTGCCTGCCGACTGCAGCCGCGACAGCCCGCTGCGCCAGCGGCGTGATTTCAGGTACTGCACGTCGATGTCCCGGAAACCCGCCTCGAACAGCAGCAGCCGGAGTTCGCCGCGGGCGAACTCGCGGTTGTGCCGCAGCGGATAGAACGACAGGCCGTGATAGAGCACCGGCTCGGCGTGCAGGTAGTGCTCTGCATAGTCGTACGTGATGTTCCGCCCGCGCAGCAGCCGGCTGCGGTTGCGAAACGAGGCGACGTTGGGCACGTCCACTTCGAGCAGCCCGCCTTGCACCAGCACGCGGTGCATCTCGCGCACGGCCGGCAGGTGAGAATGGGTGAAGTGCTCCAGCACCTGGCAGCAGGTGACCGCGTCGAAGGACTGGCTGGCGAACGGCAGAGGATCGACCTCGATGTTGCAGACATCGAAGCCGATCGGTGGCCTCGCCACGCTGCCTTGCGGGTCGCTGCGATAGGCGACCGGGTAGCGCGCGCACATGTCTTCGTGGTCGACGCCATGGCAGTCATGGCCCAGCGCAGCGAGCAGCGCGACCAGCATGCCGTGGCCGGCGCCCACGTCGAGGACCCGCCGCCGCCCCTGCAGCCGCCAGGCGATCTCGACGAAGCGGTCGACGCTGCCGCGGAACACGTCGTCGAGCCCGGCATCGCGCAGGTCGTATAGCCGTCCCTGCGTACGCAAGGCCAGCGCGCGGGCGAACAGTTCAGCGCGCGAGACTGGCATGTTCCGTTTCCGTTTCTGTTGCCGTGGCGGCTGGCAGGCCCTGCGGATGGTATTCGGGCACGAAGGCGGCCAGCTGGCGCTTGACCGCACCGTCGTCGCCATCGTTGCCATCGTCGTACTTGCCCGCCTGCAGCGCCTCGAGCCAGTCGCGCAGGTGCTCGAGGAAGTCGTCCGCCGCCTGCCGGGCCTGCGCGATACGCAGCTTCGGGTGCGGGGTCGGCAGCGTCTGTTCGTCGTCGGCGAGCAGTTCTTCGAAGAGCTTCTCCCCGGGCCGCAGCCCGCTGTAGACGATGCGGATCTCATCCTCGCCAAAGCCGGACAGCCGGATCATCGAGCGTGCGAGGTCGGCGATCCGTACCGGGTCGCCCATGTCGAGCACGAAGATCTCGCCGCCCTTGCCCATCAGCCCGGCCTGCAGCACCAGCTGCGCGGCTTCGGAGATCGACATGAAGAAGCGGGTGATCTCGGGATGGGTGACGGTGACCGGACCGCCGGCGGCGATCTGCGCGCGAAAGCGCGGGATCACGCTGCCCGCGCTGCCCAGCACGTTTCCGAAGCGCACCATCACGAAGCGGGTGTTCGCGGTGGTCTCCTGCAGCCGCTCGCAGACGATCTCGGCCAGGCGCTTGGTGGCGCCCATCACGTTGGTCGGGTTGACCGCCTTGTCGGTCGAGACCAGCACGAACTTCTCGACGCCAGCGTCGATCGCCGCGCGGGCGACGGTCCAGGTGCCGGCCACGTTGTTGAGCACGGCCTCGGCGCAGTTGCCGGTCTCCATCAGCGGCACGTGCTTGTAGGCCGCCGCATGCAGCACGACGGTCGGCCGGTACTGCCGCATCACCTGCGCCATGCGCACCGGCGAGCGGACGTCTCCGGCCACGGCGGCGATGCGCAGGCGGGTATCCGGACGCGCGCCCGCGGCCGGGTCGTTGAATTCCTGCTCGATCTGGTAGAGCGCGAATTCGGAGGACTCGACCATCACCACCAGCCGCGGACCGAAGCGCGCGATCTGCCGGCAGAGTTCGGAACCGATCGAGCCGCCGGCGCCGGTGACCATCACCACCCGGCCGGTGATCCAGCCTCTGAGCCCGTCGCCGTCGAGCACCACCGGGTCGCGCCCGAGCAGGTCGTCGAGTTCGACCGCGCGGATCTGCGAGACCGTCACCTTGCCGCTGACCAGGTCGTCGAACGACGGCACTGTCAGCACCTGCAGCCCGGCTGCGGTCGCGAGGTCGGCGGCGCGTTTGCGGTCGTGGTGGCTGGCCGAGGGCATCGCGATGATCGCGTGCGTCGCCGGCATCGAGGCGAGCGCGTCGCGCAGCGTGTCCAGCGCTCCGAACACCTTCACGCCGTGGATCGAGCGGCCATGGCGTCCCGTGTTGTCGTCGAACAATGCGGTCACCCGCCATTCGCCGCTGCGCGAGAACTCCTTGATCAGGCCGGCAGCCGCATCGCCGGCGCCCAGCACGTAGACCGAGCGCGCGGCGCCGGCGCGCGCCTGGCGCCGCTCGCGCCAGATCCGGTAGAGCATCCGGCTGCCGCCCATCGCCATCGCCAGCAGCAGCGGGTCGATGATCAGCACCGAGCGCGGCACGCCGGTGGGCCTTCCCTGCAGCGTCATCACCATCGTCACCGCCATCGCCGCGACCAGTACCGCGAACACGATGCGCTGCACGTCGGGGACGCTCGCATAGCGCCAGATGCCTCGGTACAGGCCGAACATCCAGAACACCGCGGCCTGCAGCGGCACCACCCAGGCCAGGGAGGCCAGCATCGCGCTGAAGGAGGGCTCGGGTATTTCGAGGTTGAAGCGCAGCCAGAACGCCGCGCACCATGCGATGCTGGCCGCGGCCACGTCGTGGACGAAGGCCAGCGCGGTGCGCGATCGGACGCTGATCCGCATCAGCAGGGACCGCTGCCGGGAAGGCCGGGCCCGCTCATGCAGGGGTCGGGGAGGCTGCCGGGCTGAACGGACATGACCCAGACATGATACTACGGCGCGGTCGTGCGGCGTTTTGCTACGGCGGCGGTGCTTCGGCTGCCGCCCCCGCCGGCCAGCGGCGATCCACCGCGGCCATCGCGGCGAGCAACGCCGCGCCCCATGCGCCGAGCAGCAGCGCCTGTCCGGCTGGCGGCAGCCGCAGCGCGGCCAGTGCCACCGCGGCACCGGCAGCCATCAGCGCATACTCCGCGAGGGCCGTCCGGCGATGGCCCCAGCCCATCCGGACCAGGCGCTGGTAGTAGTGCTCGCGATGGGCCTGCCAGAAGCGTTCGCCGCGCAGCATCCGGCGCAGCAGGGTGGCCGTTGCATCGACGAAGAAGGGCGCGAAGACCACGAACGGAAACCACGCCGGGAAGCGCCCGCCTGCCGCGCCTGCCGCGCCGAGCGCCCCGGCGAGGAAGCCGAGTGGTACCGAGCCGACATCGCCGAGGAAGATGCGTGCCGGATGGAAGTTGGCCTTCAGGAATACGGCCGATGTCACCGCGATCGCCAGCGACAGCGATGCGAGCTGCGGATCGCCGCCGAGCGCGAATGCGGCGGCCAGCGTGCCGAACCCGCACACGGCCATGCCGACGGCCAGCCCGTCCGAGCCGTCCATGAAGTTGTACAGGTTGATCGACCAGGCGATCAGGAAGGCGGTCGCTGCCTGCCAGGCCAGCGGTAGCGGCGGCAGCGCGAGCCAGACGAACGCGCCGGCCGCCGCCGCATGCAGGCCGAAGCGCACGGCGATCGGCAGGCCGCGCCAGTCATCCGCGAACGACAGGGCCGCGAGCACGATCACGCAGCCGGCAAGCACGCCATGGGTCGGCCAGCCGGGCAGGCAGGCGGTGAGCACGCCCGCGACCACCGCGACACCGCCGCTGCGTGGCACCGGCACCTGGTGCAGCGAGCGTTCGTTCGGCCGGTCCATCGGCAGCCGCGCTCGGCCCGGGCCGAGCAGCCAAGCCAGCGTGGCGGCCGCGGCGAGCAGGGCCAGCAGCGGAGCCAGCAACTGAGCCGTCACGCCTTGCGCCACACCACCCGGTTCACGTAGTCGGTGTAGCCGAGGATGATGCGCAGCACTTTCTCGGACACCGCCGGACGGTGGTAGTCGGCCACCGGCGCGAGCGTGCGCGCCGGGCTGCCGGCCGGCTCGCCGCGCGACTGGGTCTCCAGCACCTTCAGCCCCTGCAGCACGCGGTCGGTGTCGAGACCGACCATCATCACCGCCGCCTCCTCCATCGCCTCCGGACGCTCGTGCGCCTCGCGCAGGTTCAGTGCCGGGAAGTCAAGGATCGACGACTCCTCGCTGATCGTGCCGCTGTCGGACAGCACCGCACGCGCATTGCGCTGCAGCTGGACGTAATCGAGGAAGCCGAACGGGGTGTGCAGCTCGACCAGCGGGTCGAGCGTCGCGGCCCGCTCGGCGAGGCGATTGCGCGTGCGCGGATGGGTGCTGAAGACGATGCGCTGGTGGAACTTGCGGGCCAGCGCATCGAGCATCGACGCGATGCGTTCCAGTGCGGCTGGCGGATCGACATTCTCTTCGCGGTGCAGGCTGACCACGAAGTATTCGCGGGCATGCAGCTCGAGCCGGGTCAACACGTCCGAGGCCTCGATGCGCGGCAGGTAGTGGTGCAGCACCTCGTGCATCGGGCTGCCGGTCTTGATCACGCGATCCGGCGGCAGGCCCTCGCGCAGCAGGTAGTCGCGCGCGATGTCGCTGTAGGGCAGGTTGACGTCGGAGATATGGTCGACGATGCGCCGGTTGAGCTCTTCGGGCACGCGCTCGTCGAAGCAGCGGTTGCCCGCTTCCATGTGGAACACCGGGATCTTGCGCCGCTTGCAGGCGATCGCCGACAGGCAGCTGTTGGTGTCGCCGAGGATCAGCACTGCGTCCGGCCTCTCGGCCTCGAGTACCGGGTCGACACGCATCAGGGTCTGGCCGATGGTGTCGATCGCGCTCGACCCGGGTGAGGCGGCGGCCAGGAAGTGGTCGGGCCGACGGATGCCGAGTTCCTCGAAGAAGACATCGTTGAGCGAGTAGTCGTAGTTCTGGCCGGTGTGCACGAGCACCAGTTCGGTGGCCTGGTCGAGCCGGGCCAGCACGCGCGACAGCCGGATCAGTTCCGGCCGGGTGCCGACGATGGCCATCACCTTAAGTTTCTTCATCAGACCCCCTCGGGGTAGGTATCGGGCGCTGCGGGATCGAAGATCTCGTGCGACCAGAACAGGGTGAACAGCTCGCCCTGGCCGGTGTTCCGGATATCGTGGGTGTGCAGCGTCGGCATGTCGACGTACACCGGCGCATCGCCGCGTACCTCGAACGCATGGGTGTCGGTGGTGAACATGCGGCGCACCTGGATCGTCGCCTCGCCGGCGGTCACCAGGAAGCGTTCGATCTTGCGCCGGTGGAAATGGTTGCCGCGCACCACGCCCGGATGGCTGGAAGACGCGAAGCACTGGCCGCCATGGCCGGTCTTCACCGCCTCGAACAGATGGCCGCGCGCATCGCTGCGCAGATCGATGCGGCCCGGGTAGTGCAACGGGAAACGGTAGGAGCGCAGCGTGTTGAACAGGTCGAGGTCGAACGCGCTGTCGAACCGTGGCAGCGTGCCGTCGGCGTAGGTCGCATGCAGCGCCTGCAGCCGGGCCAGCGCCTCGCTGACCGGCATCCGCCGCCCGGCTGGCGACAGCGTGCCGCCGGTACCGGCCTCGATCGCATCGAGGATCAGGTCGCAGGCGGACTGCGCATGCAGCAGCTCGACCTCGCCATCGACGACGATCTTCGGCGTGCCGCCGGCGGCCAGCTGGTGGCAGAACGTGGCCACGGCCGAGTTGTAGAACGGCCGACCGTGCTCCCCGAACAGATGTGGAAAGCAGATGTCGGTGTACCGGGCGCCAGCCGAAGCCGCCCATTCGCCGAGGATCGTGCTGGCCTGGCGCTTCGAGCGCCCGTACGGCGTGAGCGCGGCGGCAGGCGCATCGCCCTGCGCGCGGCCGTGGGTCGAGTTCGAGAACAGCAGGTGCAGCCGGCCGCGGGTGCCGGCGCTGGCCTGCAGCGCATCGACCAGGGTACGGGCCAGCCGTGGATTGCCGGCCTCCACCTCAGTATCCGGCCCGCGGTTCACGCCCGCGAGATGCACCACCACTTCCGTGCCTGCCAGCGCGTCGCGCAGCGCGGTCGGGTCATCGAAACAGGCGCGATCGATCACGCATGGTTCCGGCCAGCCACGCATGCGGATCGCGCAACGCAGGTGCCAGCCGAGGAACCCGGCGCCGCCGGTGATCGCGACCTGCGGCCGTGCCGGCGCCAGCGTGCTCACCCCGGAGACTTGCGCGGCCGGGCGCGCGGCTTCGCGCGGGCGAGCGGCCGTGCCGGCGTCGGCACTGGGCCTGCCGCAAGTTCCGCCTGCACCTCGGGCAGCGTCAGCAGCAGCTTCTTTACCTGTGCCACGTCGAGCCGCTCGGTGTTGTGCGAGGTGTAGTCGTCGATTCCGGCTTCGTTGGTGTCGCCCTCGGTGAAGTACTTCGCGTAGTCGAGGCCGCGCCCGTCCATGGTCACGCGCCAGTAGTCCCCCATGTCCTGCGCGCGGCGCAGTTCTTCGCGGCTCGCCAGCGTCTCGTAGAGCTTCTCGCCGTGGCGCATGCCGATGCGGCGGATCTGCGGCTCGATGCCGAACAGTTCGCCCAGCGCTGCGGCCAGCACGTCGACCGTGCAGGCGGGCGACTTCCTGATGAAGATGTCGCCCGGTTGTGCATTGCCGAACGCGAACAGGATGAGGTCGATCGCGCCCGACAGCGGCAGCAGGAAGCGGGTCATCGCCCCTTCGGTGATGGTCAGCGGCTTGCCGGCCCGCATCTGCGACATGAACAGCGGGATCACCGAGCCGCGCGAGTACATCACGTTGCCGTAGCGCACCGCAGCCACCGTGCAGCGGTTGCGCCCACCCCGGCCGCCGGCCGAGAGGGTTTCACGCGCCGCCGACTGCGCGACCTTCTCCATCAGCGCCTTGGTCATGCCCATGGCGTTGATCGGGTAAACGGCCTTGTCGGTGGACAGGCAGACCACCTTCTTCACGCCGTTGGCGATCGCCGACTCGACCACGTTATGGCTGCCGATGATGTTGGTGTACACCGCCTGCATCGGGAAGAACTCGCAGGAGGGTACCTGCTTCAGCGCGGCGGCATGGAACACGTAGTCGGCGCCGCGCATCGCTGCATCGACGCTGTCGCGGCTGCGCACGTCACCGATGATGAACTGGATCGACGGGTCGGCGAGTTCGACCCGCATCAGTTCCTGCTTCAGTTCGTCGCGGCTGAAGATGCGGATCTGCCCGACCTTCATCCGGCGCAGCCGTTCGAGCACGGCACGACCGAACGAGCCGGTGCCGCCGGTGATCAGTACGGTCTTGCCGTTCAGGGACTCAGCCATGTTTCTCATGTCGCACGATGGCGCCTGCGGGTCATTCGGGAATCGGTCGATTATTGGCGCTCAGCCGGGTTTGCGCAATTCGGCCATCCAGCGCTCGAGTTGCCGGAAGGCCTGCTCACGGTCGAACTCGGCGAGATAGCAGACACGGGCGCGGGCGCCGATTGCGTCTCGCTCGGCCGGCAGCAGCGCCGCCATCTGCGCGACGGCCGCGGCCAGCGCGTCGGGATCCTCCGCGCTGCATGCGATGCCGGCCTGTGCGCGCCGGACCACCTCCGCGCCTTCACCGTTGAGTGCCGCGATCACCGGGCGGCCACAGGCGAGGTAGGACTGGATCTTGCCCGGGATGGTCAGGGCGAAGATGGGTTCATCGCGCAGCGTGACCAGCAGCGCATCGACGCGGGCGAACAGGTTCGGCATGTCCTGCATCGGCAGCGGGCCGAGCAGGTGGACCGTGCGCCCGAGGCCGCGCCGCTCGATCTCGTCCTGCACCCAGGCGCGCATCCGGCCGTCGCCGGCGACCACCCAGTGGATGTCGAGCCGGTCGCGCAGGCGCTCGGCTGCAGCCAGGATCGTCGGGAAGTCCTGCGCGACGCCGATGTTGCCGGCGAACAGGACGTTGAAGCCCTCTGGTAGCACTGGTAGTACGGGTAGCCCCGGCGTCGGCGGGGATGCGCCATTGCCGCGCGCGGCAGCCTCGCGGTCGACCGGCCGATACACCGATTCGGCCCAGCTCGGGAAATAGCGCAGCTGCCCGGCGCCCACGCCCTGCCGCTCGAGCGGCCCGAAGAACGCGCGCGACTGGGCCAGCACCCGGTCGCAACGGCGGTAGATCCAGCGCGTCAGCGCCTCTGCCGGCCCGAGTGCCCAGCGGGCGCGCAGGCCGCTCGCCGCGACCACGCTCTCCGGCCACAGGTCGAGCACCCAGAACAGGACCGGCGCACCGGTCATCGCGCGGCACACCGCCGCCGGGATGCCGACGGTCACCGGCGACGGCTCGAACACGAAGATGGCGTCGTAGCGGCCGCGCGCCCGCAGCGCACCGATCGTCGAGGCGGTGAACGCGAAGGACAGGTAGTTGAGCATGAGCCGCCAGCCCGCCGAATCGCCGCGCGAGACCATCGGCACCCGGATCACCGAGGCGCCGAACAGCCGCTCTCGCCACGGGCCGCGCAGCGCGCCGTAGCCGTCGTGCCAGCGGCCGGCCGGATAGTTCGGCAGCCCGGTGAGCACGGTGACCTCATGGCCGCGCGCGACCATCCCCTCGACCAGGTCGTTGATGCGGAAGTTCTCGGGGTGGAAGTACTGGGTGACGACCAGCAGGTTCATCCGAGCACCGAGCGGTAGAGCGCCACCACGCGCGCGGTGAAGCGGTCCCAGGTGAACAGCGCGGCCTGGGCACGGGTACGGCGCGCGATCGACTCGCGCGGCTCCGTGTCTTCCAGCGCCCGCTCGATCGCGACGCACATCGAATCCGCCGAACCGGCGTCGAAATAGCCGATCGCATCGCCGCCGAACTCGGGCATCGGCGCCACGTCCGAGGCGACCACCGGCACGCCATGGGCCATCGCTTCGAGCAGGATGTTCGGACTGTTCTCGATCAGCGACGGGAACACGAACAGCCGGGCCGACGCATACAGGGTGGACAGCTCGACGCCGCTGGCGCCGGGGATGATACGGGTCGATCCGGCCACGCCCAGGCGCTCGGCGAGCAGCGTCACCGCGCGGTGGTAGTCGGCGTCCCAGGGCTTCCCGACCAGCACCAGTTGCAGGCCGGCGCGGCGGGCCGGCGCGATACCGGCGAAGGCCTGTACCAAACGCTCGAAATTCTTGTAGCGGTAGAAGTGCGACACGTAGAGCAGGTAGTCGCCGGTGATGCCGTACTGCGCGAGCAGCGTGCTGCGGGTGGCCGGGTCCTCGATGCCCGACAGCACGTCGACTCCATTCGGGATCACCTCGATCTTGCCGGCGTCGACGCCGCGCTCGACCAGCATGCCGCGGCAGGCCTCCGACAGTGCGATCACGCAGCGCGCGCGCCGCGCGGAGGACACGATCGTGCGCGCGAGCAGGTCCAGTCGCAGCCGCGCCATCATGCGGGTCTCGGCGGCGCGCGCGTCGGCGGAGAACGGCGCGAGATTCGAAACGCCGACGATCGCCGGAATCGACGCGGGGAAACGCAGCGGCAGGTCGTGCGAGAAGGTCAGGTAGGCGCTGGCGCCGGTGGACGCCAGCAGCGCCGGCAGGCGAGCGTTCTGCCAGGCGATCCGCCGCAGCGCGATGCCCGGTGCGGCGAAGCGCAGTTCGTCGACGACCAGGTCCGCGCGGTCGTCGAGGAATCCGAGCGCGCCGTTCGAGTGCAGGATGTGCAGCCGCGTATCGGGGTCGTGTTCGCGTACCCGGCCGAGGAAGGCGCGCGCGCGGGTAAGCTGCCCGCCGGTGCGCGCGGCGAGGAAATCGAGCAGTACGGTCGGCTGCGCGTGCCGGCTCACGGGCAGAACCGCCGGTGCCAGCGCTCGAACATCAGGATCGCCCACAGCAGGTGTTCGTGGTTGCGCGCGCCCGCTGCGTGCTGGGTGAATGCGAGCCGGGCTGCGGCGCGGTCGATCCAGCCCGAGCGGCACAGGAAGCCGTCCTCGACCGCTTCGCGGATCGCCGGCTGCAGTTCGCTGCGCAGCCATTCCCGGATGGGCACCACGAACCCCGCCTTGGGCCGGTCGATCAGGTGCTGCGGCAGGTGGCGTGCGAGCAGCAGGCGCAGCGCGCGCTTGCCGCCGGACGGATGCAGCTTGAACGAGGGCGGCATCGAGCGCGCATGCTCGACGACGCGCCAGTCTAGGAACGGGTTGCGCGCCTCGAGTGCATGCGCCATCGAGGCGCGGTCGACCTTCACCAGGATGTCCGACTCGAGGTAGATGCGCAGGTCGAGGTCCATCAGGCGCTGTGCCTGGGGGCCTGCAGGCACCTCGGACTCGAGCACGCCGCGCAGCAATGCGGCGGCAGGCCCGCCCGCCGCCTCCGGTCCTGACAGCCCGGGGAACAGCGGCGCGGTCAGCAGGCGCAGCGGGCTGCGGAAACGCGCATGCATCGCGGCCAGATCGGGCGCTGACAGCGCGGCTAGTGCCAGCGCCGCACGATGGCCGGGCATCCTGCGCGCCAGCACGGACAGCAGCCGCGCGGCGGGCGCCGCGCGCCGCCGCCACGGCTCCAGCCGCCCGGCGAGTGCATAGTAGGGATAGCCGCCAAACAGTTCGTCCCCGCCGTCCCCGGACAGGGCGACCGTCACTTCCTTGCGCGCCAGCCCCGACAGCAGCAGCGTCGGCAGGGCGGACGAGTCGGCGAACGGTTCGTCGTAGTGCGCGGTCAATGCGTCGAGCGAGGCGAGCAGGTCGGAAGGCCCTATCACCAGGCGCCTGTTCTGAACACCCAGGTGGCCGGCAACAGCCTGTGCATGGGCCGACTCGTCGTAGCGCGGATCCTCGAACCCGATCGTGTAGGTTCGCACCGAATCCAAATGACGGCGCATCAGGGCGACGACCAGACTCGAGTCGATGCCCCCGCTGAGGAAGGCGCCCACTGGTACGTCGCTGATCAGCCGCAGGGCGACGCTCGAGTCCAGCAGCGACTCGAGACGGTCGAGCTGCGCGGTCTCGCCACCGGCCTCGCCTGCGGGCGGCGTTTCGCCGGCGAGGCCATCGTGCCGTGCCGGCGCATGCAGCGACCACCAGCACGATTCCACGCAGCCGCCCTGCGCGTCGACCGTGATCATCCGGCCGGCGCCCAGCCGGCGTACCTGTTCGAAGATCGACGCTTCCCCGGCCACGTAGCCGAGATCGAGGTAGCGTTCGGTCACGCCGCGCGACAGCGTGGCAGGCAGATCCGTGAAGGCCAGCAGCGATTGCAGCGTCGAGCCGAAGGCCAGCCGCTGCCGGTCGATGCGGTAGTACAGCGGCTTCACGCCTAGCCGGTCGCGCACCAGGAACAGCCGGCGCGCATGGGCATCCCAGAGCGCGAACGCGAACATGCCGTTGAACCGCGGCAGGCAGGCCGGGCCCCATTGCGCCCAGGCGGCGAGGATCACCTCGGTGTCGGAATCGGACTCGAACGCATGGCCGAGCGCGGCCAGTTCCGCACGGACGTCGCGGTAGTTGTAGACCTCGCCGTTGAAAGTGATCGTGAGGCCGGTGCCGGCGCGCTGCATCGGCTGGTGCCCGCGCGGGGACAGGTCCAGCACCGACAGCCGACGATGTGCCAGCCCTACCGGGCCTTCGATCCACAGCCCCGCATTGTCTGGCCCGCGATGCACGAGGCTGTCGCGGGCGCGAGAGAGCATCGCCGCGTCGATTGCGGCACCATTGAATTCCAGGCGCCCGACGATGCCGCACATGGCGTGCCGTGGCCGGTCAGCGAGTGGCCGTGACCGGCAGGCCGATGCGCCGGCCGGGTATGCGGCGGATGTCGCTGCAGCCAGCCTCGCGCAGCCAGCGCTCGACCGTCCGCCAGGTCTGTGGCTGGTCGTAAGCCGGTGCGAACCAGTCGAAGGTGTCGAGCAGAGCCCATTCGTCGCGCTGTTCCGGCGTCAACGGCAGGATGCCTCGGTAGTTGGCCACCGGCACCAGCTTGCGCAGGTAGGGTCCGAGCAACGGCACGGCGGCGCAGGCGTCGCTCACCTTCAGCAGCGGCGGAACCCACCGCTGCAGCAGCTGGAACAGGCGCTCCTGGGGCATGCGCGTGGTCAGGGCGCGCAGCGGGTAGCGCGGCGTCATGAAGGCGGTGGGCTTGTGTTCGTAGATCCAGCAGGCCAGCCGGCCACCGGGCTTGAGCATTGGCGGCAGCGCCTTGACCGCGCGCTCGACGTCGGGCGTGTGCTGGAGCACGCCGATCGAGTAGACGAAATCGAAGCTGCCCGGCAGAAACGGCAGGTCGTAGATGCTCGCCTGCACTACGGTCAGGCGCGGGTGCGGCCCCAGGTTGGCCTGACAGGCATCGACCGCGCTCGACAGGTCGACGGCCACCACCTCGGCGCCGGCATCGAGAGCGATCTGCGCGAAGCGCCCGGCGCCGCAGCCGGCGTCCAGGACCCGCTTGCCGGCGAGGTCTTCGAGGTTCCAGCCGGTCACCAGCCTGAAGCGGTCGCGCGAGATGTTGGTGCCGTTGTAGCGGTCGAGCTGGGTGCGGCTGAACGTGTTCCACTGCATCCCGAAGTTCGATGCGTAGACATCGTCGGGCACGAAGCGGGCGACGCCGCCACGGACGGGGTAGCGGCGGCCGGACGGGGAGACGAGTGTCGCCGGCTGACCCTGATCGCCGTCCAGTTCGAACGCCAGAGGCTCCCCGGTGGCCGGGCAGACGAAGATCGATGCGTTCGCGGAAGGCAAGGGTGGGAGGATCTCAATGAGGTCAGCGGGGGCCGGGCGCTACCGCGTCGCAGCGTGCGGGTGGGCGGCCTCGCAGCGTCAGTACAGCGCCGGCTTGTACCGCCGCGACGAACAACGTTTCGGCAGGGCGATTATCCAGCAGCGGCAGGTCGGGTGCACGTTCCTCCTGCATTACGCTGCTTTGCCCCAGGTTGAATACGGCAGCTTCGAGTGCCTCGACGCCGACGAAGCGCCGCTGGCAGCCGCTTCAGCGTGGATTCGGTGTCGAAGGTCACCGTTGAATGTCGTGGAGGAGCGTTCATTGCCTGGATTCTCCGCGCCAGCCTTCGACCCAGTCGAGCAGGTCACGCATGCGCGACACCACGTCGTGACCGTCCTCGCGTACCCGGTGTGCCCCGGCGGCGGCGACAGACTGGCGCAGTGCATCGTCGGCGAGATAGCGGCGCAGCTGTGCGACCAGGCTTGCTGCGTCCTGGAAGTAGTCCGCCTCCACGCCTGGCGCATACATCGATGCCAGATCGTCAGAATACTCCGACAGTAGCATCGTTCCGCTCGCGGGTATCTCGAAGCAGCGGCGGGTGTACGTATCGCGGTTGAGTTTGGACAGGAAGCACAGGGCGATTTTCGCACCGCAGAGCGCTTTGTTGTAGTCATTGCCCCACACGACATGCACCGGCGACAGGTGGCGCAGCGCCGGCGAGCGCGCGAGTACCGGGTTCCAGTCCGGGCCGTGGCCAAACAGCTTCAGGTCGACGCTTGCTCGCGCTACTGCCTCGAGTAGCGCGGTGCGCTGGTCGGGCTCATGATGGCCGATGAATACGACGTCGCAACCGTACGTTTTCCGGTCGGCCGCATCGAGTTGCACTGGATGATTCCGCTGCGGCATGTACCAACTGCGCAGCATTCGAACGCGCCGCGCGCCTGCAGCCTGGAATTCGGCGAGGTTGTGCTCGCGGTAGGCGAGCACGGCATCGTAGATGGGTACCCCGGCGATGAAGTGTCTCCAGAGCGAGGCTGGTTGTGCCGGAGCGAACGGATCGTCGTTGTTGTAGCCGAGCACGATGGCCGGGCGCGCACCTGCGCGTGGCGGCTGGCGCAGTGAGGCTACCGTTGCGGGAAACAGGTGGGTGCCGCGATACACGAAAACGATTTCAGGCTCGAATCGCCGGGTAAGGGCAATCACGTCGCGGTTGAGCCGCGCAAGGGCCGGGCCGATCACGAAACGGTTCTGCACACGGGCAAACAGCGAGCCAAGCCTGCTTTGGGCCTCGAAGTACCGATGCCATGCGAAGGACTCGACCTCATGGCCGAGCTCGACCAGCGCGTCGAACACCGCCCGCTCGTGCAACTCGCTGTGCCAGTCGCCGACAACCAGGATGCGCATCTCAGCCGGCACCCCCGTTGCGCGACTTTCGCGCACGCGCATCGCCGAAGGCGGGCGTGTAGCCGAGCCAGCCCTTGATCCAGCGGATCAGCGCCTCGCTCGCCTTCGGGCCGAGCAGCAGCAGCGCGAAGAAGTACACCGGGAACAGTGGTGAGCGCCACAGGCCGAGCCGGGCCAGGCCGAGGCTGTAGCGCAGGAACACGCCGAGCGGCTTGTCGGCCTGGATAGCCAGGATCGGGTACGAATAGTTCCCGATGTCGGCGACGATGCGCCTGTGGACCGCGATGCCTTCGACCGCCTCGACATGGCGCGCGATATCGACCATCCCCTGCATGAAGTGCAGCGAGGACTCCGGCGTGTGTTCCTTCGGCACGAACTTGCCGCGCTCGGCTTCGGCGTTGCCGAAGTCAGGTACGCCCCCGTTACGGTAGAGCGTCAGCACCTGTGGAGTGAACACCACCGGCCGGTGCGCGGCGATGCGTCCGACGAGGTACAGCTGGTAGAGCAGCACGCCATCGAAGCGGTCGGTGGACGCCGCCAGCGCATCGGCCCGGTGCAGCACCATGCCGGGGATCACCACCGATCGGCGGAATGCGACCGTGACTGCATCCGCGCCAGCCGGATACACGCGCTCGTCCGGGAAGTAGCGGAACGTCTGGTCGATGTTGTCGGGGGTCCCGTCGAAAGCTGCATAGCTGCGCACCAGCACGCCCAGCCCTGGGTGCCGGTCGATCACCGCCGCCACGTGCGCGAGCGTGCCCTCGCACATCAGGTCGTCGTTGCCCATGAAAAGGCAGTACTCGCCGCTGGCGGCCTCCACCAGCGCGCGCAGGTTGCCGTCGTAGCCGAGGTTTCGGTCGTTCTCGATGTAGCAGATGCGCCCGGGGTAGCAGCGCTGGTAGTCCTCGACCACCGCGCGGATCGCGTCGCGCTGCGGCGAGCCGTCCTCGCGCAGCAGCACGTCGAAGTCGTCGAACGACTGGCCGAGTACGGTGTCGAGCAGTGCCGGCAGCACCGTTGCCCGGTTGTAGCAGGGAATGCAGACAGTGATCAGAGGCATGTGTCGAGTGGCGCGCCAGCGCGCCCCAGGTTGTCGTTGGCGATCGCCAGTACCAGCAGCGCATACAGGCGCGCACCATTAGTCCTGCCCGCGTGCAGGCCGTCGAGCAGGGATCGCAGTTCGCGCCGCTCGATCATCGGTGGCAGCCGCGGCGACCATTGCTCGAAGAGCCGTTCGCCATCGGCTCGCATCCAGTCGTCGATCGGGATCGAAAAGCCCTGCTTGCGGGTGAAGTCCGCGTCCGCGGGGAGGAGGCGGCGCGACAGCTCACGCTGTATCAACCGGGTGCCAGCCAGGCTCGCCTTCAGCGCGTCGGGGACATCGCGGAACGCGAACTCGACCAGCCGGTAGTCGAGCAGCGGCGAGCGCATCTCGAGCGCATGCGCCATGCTTGCGCGGTCGACCTTCACCAGGAAGTCGTCGGGCAGGATCGACCCGAAATCGGTGCGCGTCATTGCATCGATCATGCCTCGGCCCAGACCGAAGAGGGCGAGCAGGCCAGACTCGGGCTCCAGCAGGCCACCGCGCTCCTGCTCCTGCTCCGGCTGCGCGTCGAGCGTCGCCAGTGCGTCGCACGACAGAATGCGCCGGCGCAGCGCGACATCGAAATACGGAGAGCCCCAGACAATAGCCCGTCCTGCACCCTCGCGCAGGGCCGCGAGCCGGTTACGGCCGCGTACGCCGGCCGGCAGCGCGGCAGCAAGGTTGGCAATCGCGCGCAGCAGCGAGCCAGGGAAGCATCCGGTCCATCGCTCGTCGCGCAGGGCCTGGGCATAGTTGTCGTAGCCGCCGAACAGCTCGTCGCCACCGTCGCCCCCCAGCGTGACCGTGACCTCTGTGCGCGCGAGCCCGCAGACCAACCATGTCGGGATCAGTGACGAGTCGGCCAGCGGTTCGTCGATCAGCGGCGCCATCCGCTCCAGCAGCGAGAGCGAGGGAGCCTCAACCGTCAGCTCATGGTGCTCGGTGTCGAAGTGGCGTGCGATCAGGCGGGCCCGTGCGGCTTCGTCGAGAGGTGAGCCGGGCTGTGCGAAGGTGAAGGTCCGGATGCGGCCGCTGCCACCGCGGGCCGCCAGCGCCGTGACCAGGCTAGAGTCGAGCCCGCCGGACAGCAGCACGCCGATCGGTACATCGCTGACCATCCGCAGCCTCATGCTGTCCTCGAGCAGTGCCTGCGCGCGGTCGGCTGCGTCCTGCATCGTCAGCCCGGTGATCGGCTGGTGCGGCGGAAGCGCCCAGTAGCGCCTGATCTCCAGACGGTGGGTTCCGATCTCGAGGATCGCGCAGTGCGCGGGCGGTAGCTTGTGCACGCCGCTGGCGATGCAGCTGGCGCCCGGCACATAGCCGAGCGCCAGGTAGTGGTTCAGTGCGCGCAGGTCGATAGCGTGCGGGCCGGGCAGCGCCTTCAGTTCCGAAGCAAAGACAAAGCCGTCGCCGTCGTGCCGGTAGTAGAGCGGCTTCTTGCCGACGCGATCGCGCGCGAGGAACAGCCGCGCCGGAGTAGCGGCGTCGCCCCGGTCGTGGATCGCGAACGCGAACATGCCGTTCAGGCGCGACAGGCAGCCGGGGCCCCAGGCGCGCCAGGCGGCGAGCAGCACTTCGGTGTCGCTGCGGCTGCGAAAAGCATGGCCCATGGCCGACAGCTCGTTGCGCAGCGCCTCGAAGTTGTAGATCTCTCCGTTGAAGACGATCGCCAGGCGACCGTCTTCATCGAGCATCGGCTGGTGGCCGCCGGGCGTGAGGTCGATCACCGACAGTCGGCGATGGGTGAGCGCGACCCGCCCGTTCACGGACTGCCACAGGCCAGCATCGTCCGGGCCGCGATGCGTCAGCCGGTCACGCGCCTGCGCGAGAAGCACTGGATCGAGGGGCCCCCGGTAAGAGACTGCGCCGTGGATCGCGCACATATCAGGCGGTGAGGCCGAGTAGCCGGAACAGCTCGCCGAAGCGGCGGTCCCAGGTGTGATCGCGCAGCGCTCGTTCGCGCCCCGCTCGCGCCATGGCCTCGCGCGCATCGTCGTCGGCGAGCAGCGCGCGCGCCCGATCGACGCATTCGTCTGCATCGCGATAGGTGGCGATGTCGCGGCCGATGTCGTACAGCGCGGCGAGGTCCGGGTTGTCGTGGGTGAGGTAGGCACTGCCGGACATCGGTGCATCGAAGTCGCGCAGCTTCAGTGCGTAGAAGTCGGTGCAGTGACCGATGGTGCCGACGCCTAGGACTACCTTGGACTGGGCGAACAGCCGGATCATCGCTTCGTTATCGATGCGGCCGCCTTCCCAGCCGCTGCCGAAGGCGGCGACCTTGATCCCTGCACGGCGCAGCGCGCCCACCGTGCGCTCCCGTATGCCGTAGCGGCCGCCGACGAACGAGACCTCGTGCAGCTTCGGCAGAATGGGGATCGGATGGAAGATGTCCGGGTCGCTTGCTTCCGGAAAATACAGGGCGGCGCAGCCTTCGGCTTCGTACCAGTGCACGCACTCGGGTGCGGCGGTCAGCGCAAGGTCGACATGGCCGATGAGTCCGAGCGTGCCGGACCAGCCGAAGCCCTCGCGCCGGCCGCGGAACTGGTGCCGGTCGTCGAGCGACAGGTTCACCACTACGGCGCCGCCCCGGCGGGCAGCATCGAACGCAACCGGGTCGATCAGCGTCGCCCAGGTCTGGGCCAACACGATGTCCGGCGGGGTTCCAGCCGCCGCCATCGCGCCGAGGATCTCGAGCAGGCGATCGCGGTTCGCCGCCCGTCGTATCGCGGGTGCACGCAGGTCGTTGTGGCCGTAGACGCCATCGGCGTGGGTGAACAGCGTCAGGTCCGACACGCGTTCCAGCGCCTGGATGAAGCCGCTGCGGTCCTGCGATTCGTCCGTTCCGATGAAGAGGATGCGCGGACGGCGAGGGCCAATGTCCAGCTTTGGCAGCGGTAACGGGGGCAACGATTGCGCGCTCGCATAGAACCGTTCCATTCTGCGGTAATGCGCGAGCGTTGCCCGCCCTCGCGCTACCGCATTCAGAGAGGCGAAGACCGGAAATGCTCGCAGCGCCTCCTTTGTACGGTGCGCAAAGTTCGCTAGCGGGCGAGTAACAGCCTCAACGCCGAAACCTGTCATTGCGGATTGGATTCCTGCATTGATCGCGGAAAGGCGAGCGATCACCTATCCTGAGTATTGCCGCGGGCAGCGTAGCCACTTGTCGCAATCTGCAAATTGCTCGCGCCGTGCCGTTGTTCCTTCACCGCGAGGCAGTGCCAGCCAAAGCACGCGATATCCGGCGCCGAATGCCTTGGCCGTAACCGGAAGTACAAGAGCCCGAGGGCCGCATAGACGTAAGCTAACGGCCACATCCAGCTGCCACGCTGACGCTCGAGTCCGCCAAGCCGCGACAGTTCCTGTCGCAGAAGCGAGAACCAATCGCCGTTGGGCGACAGTTCCAGAATCTGGAACCCGAGGGCAGGAAGATGATGCTCATACCAGTATCTTGAGAATCCGGTCGCGAAATGATATGGAGCCATGTGGACGTTAGAACTGAACGGAGCCGTAAGGATTAGGCTTCCTCCAGGCTTCAACAGGCGGGAAAACTCCGCTAGTGCTCGTGTCGGTTCCGGCACATGTTCGAGAACCTCGCTGCACAGGACCGCATCGAAGCTTGCATCGGGGGCGGGTATAGATGCGATGTCGCTCACCAAATCCACCTGCCCAGCGTCCCAGGAGCGTCCACTTATGCCTTCGTGCTCGCCACCTCGATAAACGCTGAAATCCTGCGACACGTAGTCAATCCCCTCGCAGTGGACGCGGTTGCGCAATTCGCCCGCGCCGGCATCGAGCAGCCTTGCGCCAGCAGGCAACTTTCGGATGCTATTGGCAATCCACGTCTGTCTGTTCAGGTCGTTCACGTCTTGGAGGATGTGGAACATGATGGCTCAGGCTTTGTTTGACTGTCTATGCTGTCGGCTACCTTCGTTGACTTGCTGCGACCCGTGCGGAACTTGCTGCCTGCTATTCCTCATGTTATCGAGATGTATACGGCGTTCATCCTGGGCGCATGGTCTGATGGCTCTGCACGCGCTCCAGTTAAGCTCGAGCTAATCAGGCACTCAATAGTTGCTTCGTATTGGAGCGAATCAGGTGGCGAGTGATCGAGTACAAGAGCAACGAAATCGGAAGAGAAAAATGAATCCGCAATAGTCGTCGCTCCATCTCAAGGTAGCGACGATCGTCAATACGGCTTCCGGTCAGGCTGTAGGGAACTCGCGTTCCCACGGTACCGGCGGTGAATAGCTTCAGCGGTAGCGTCACGATTCGGCTGTTCAATTCATACCAATGTGAAAGATAGATGTCAAAGTAATCGAATTCATCGAAGGGTATTTTATCGAGCACGCTCGTTCGATGCAGTCCGTACACTAGGCTTGGGCAGCCATTGATAAGCCGATACAGGTAGCGGAGCCACTTCTTTGGCGATGTGGAGTATCCGCAGTCCCATTCAACCGTGTGGTTCGTCGTCAGATCGAGCGTTTCCCCTGCTGAAAAAACCAGCCCGACATCCTCGCGCTGGTCGAGGACCTGTACGGCAAGTTCAAGGAAACGCGAGTCGCGTCTGTCGTCTGCCGCAGCCCACATGAAGTAGCGGCTCTTGCATCCAAGAAAAACCTCGCGAAAGTTCGCGCTCGCGCCGAGGTTTGTCGGTTGCCTGCGATAGTGAATGCGGCTATCTACAGCTGCGTGCGCTTGGCAGATGTCCTCGGTACGATCGGTGGATGCATTGTCGGAGATGTGCAGCTCGAAATCGGAGAATGACTGCCTCAACAGTGAGTCAAGCGCGCCGTGAATGAAGGCCTCACCGTTGTACACGGGCATTCCGATAGTGACCCGTGGGCCCGCAGAGGCGGTAGTACGGCCGGGATTGGTGTTGATCATCGGTTCAAGGCGTGTCCGGATTCAGTGCAAAATGGGTCATAAGAAGCGCTTCGACGTCCGGAGCAGTTTCGGACTGGTCGCGCATGCAAGAAATGGAAAGTCGCCAGCCTTCAACCGCGGGCAGGCTAGTTCAGATACGCCTGCAACGTACTTGTGCGACAAGCTCCAGTAAGGTCGAGCGCAGCATCGGCGTGGTCAGCAGTGCGGCTGCCGCGCCAAGCAGTATCGAGATGCCGACAAACAGCATTGAAGGCAAAGGCGACGGGTCAAGTGCACGCTCTACGAAGGCAATGCATGCGACAACGATTCCAGATGCAACCGCGGGCAGGAGCGTATCCATGAAAATCCATCTTGTAGCGGTGCCGGGAAGCAAATGCTTGTGCATAAGGGGGGGGATAAGCGCCAGATAAAACAGATTCAGCAAGACCCAGCCGAATGCAGCGCCGGCGGCGCCATGACTGTACGCCAGCGTCATGACGAGCGGGGGCATAAACAAGGACGCCGCGATGTTGAATTTGAGGGAAAGACTCGTCCAGCCAGCGGCGAGCTGTAGCAGATATGGTAGCTGCATCATCGCGTTCAGAAGCGTTCCCACCGCAAGAAGGGAAAGGGGAATGCTCGCGTCCGCGGATACTGCTGGTGCCCCCGACCATACGAGGAGTATGCGTTCCGAGAAGAATGCAAGTGCAAGTGCGCACGGCGCCACCGCCACGGTGACCAATTGACTGGACAGGCGGTAGACTGAAGCGAGCTCTGAAGTAGAGCCCGCAGCGAACGCGTGAGAAAGCCGGGGGAACACCGCAGTTGATATCGGCGAGACTAGCATCAGAAGTGCGCTGGCCGCGGACCAGGCAAGCGCATAGGCCCCGAAAATCGACAGGGGGACGATCGAGCCCAGGACGAATCGATCAACCTGCGTAAGGAGGACGCCCAGAACCATGGTGGCTGAGACCCCGCCCGAAAAGCGCGCCATCGTGGCCCAGGCAAGCGCCGCCGGTTTTGCATCCCGACGCGGCGGGAGGCAAGCACGCAGTCTCCACGCCATCACAAGGCATTGGAGCACGTTCGATGCCGTTATGCATGCAAACAGGGTCGGCAGCGTCGGTTCGATGAAGACCAATGCGACAACTGCTCCGGTAGCTCGAAGCGTCGAAAACGTCGCGAGCAAGACGTTGAGTTCGACCTGACGCTCCAGTCCAAGGAAACCGCCTAGGTAGAGCGCCACGGGAAACTGGCTCGCCAAGGCCAATCCCATCCACGCAAAGGCAGTAACCAGTGAACGATCCCCACCGTAAGTCTGCCCGAGCCAGATCCCGGCTGCGTAGGGCAGCGATAACCACAGCGTCACCGCCATAAGCGCCGCCGCTGCCCAATAGGCACGCTCGATGAGGACCAGGACCCGGTGCATCGTCGCCGCTTCGGCGGGACCGCCATTGCGTCTGCGCGCGAACTCACGATTCAGCGTGGTGCCGAGGCCCAGGTCAAGCAGTCCGAGCAGTGCGACTAGCGCCAGATAGGCGCCCACGACAGCAAAGCCCTCCGTCCCTAGCAGCTTCAAATACATGGGCACAGCTGCTAGTTGTACTGCCGCTGACCAACCCCGCCCGACAATGCTCGCGAGTATATTGTGACGAAGTCGGGGCATAGTCCTGTTAGTCAAGACTTGGGGGGCATCGGTCATCGGCGTCGCAACCATGCATCCGGCCAATGGGTTAGGTTCCGTGCGAGGCTGCTTTCGTTGAACGGCCAGGCCGGCTGCTCGAGGACGAACTCGGGGTGCGACGCGGCGAAGCGGCGCGCCGCCTCGCTCGGGTTGTCGGTCTTCCAGCCGGGCGACCCGCGCGGCACGTCGGAAAGGTTCTCCATGACGCCGTCGGTGGCGACGATGTACGAGCCCGGGGTGACCATTGGACCGTAGGCTTCCAGCTCCGCCGCGACATGCGCGAAGCTGTGGTTCGAGTCGAGCAGTACCAGCACCGTCTCGCCCGTACGCACCTGGGCTCGCGCTGCGGCGACGATGGCTGGATCGATCGAACTGCCTTCGATCAGGGTGATCATCGGGGCCAGTGGTTGGGCCTCGATCGCGCTGCGGTTGTGCGGGCGGATCTCGATGTCGATGCCGACCACGCGGCCGCGCCCGATCGCCTTGCACAGGCTGGCATAGAAGACCAGCGAACCGCCGTGGGCTACGCCGGTCTCGATGATCACGTCAGGCTGCACGCGCCAGATGACCTCCTGGGTACGCACCATGTCCTCGGGCAGCTGGATCACCGGCCGGCCGAACCAGCTGAACGAGTACTGGTACTTCTGGTTCCAGCCCACCCGCAGCCACTGGTCGGCGATCAGGGCGAACGCCTCGTCGGAGTAGAGCGGCATCGACCGGTCGCCGCCCGGCGCATGTTCGACCAGCGTGCGCGCTTCGGTATCAAGGGTGATCTTCACTCAGTCTAGCTCCAGCAGTTGAATGTCGACCCGGTCGCGTTGCAGCATCGCGCGGCACTCGTCCAGGTAGTTCGGGTTCATCAGGATCGCGCTGCGCACGCCGCGGGCGGCTGCCTGCGCTGGTGCCAGGATCGGGTGGCCGGTGCCGGCGACGAAGTGTCCCTGCTTGCCGGGGTTGATGTCGACCAGCGAATCGACCAGGGTCGCGTCGGGATCGACCAGCGCCGCCAGCGTGCAGCCCTTGGCGCCGGCGCCCCAGAGTGCGACCGGGCCATCGGCGCGCAGCGCGCACAGCCGGGCGACGATCGCCGCGCTGCGTGCCGTCTCGTCCCGACCGAAGGCCAGCGCACGCACGGCGAGCGGCTCCTCGCCCGCGGTGCGCGCGGGCACGGCTAGCGCGGCCGGGTCTGCTCCCGCAGCGGACGCCTCCAGCCAGAGGTACTGCCCGCCGAACACATGGCCGACCGACTGCACCGCGAAGCCGGCGTGGGCGAACGCACAGGCGATGGAGCGCGGGCTGAACAGGGAGCAGTGCTCGTAGAACAGGTCCCAGGTCGCGCGCTCGCGCAGGATCCACTCGACGCAGGGCGTCTCGAAGAACACCGGTGCATGTAGTCCGCCCTGCATTGCTGCGCGCACCGAGCGCAGCATCGCGACCGGCTGGCGCACATGCTCGATCACATGGCGCGAGACCACGGCATCGGCGTGCACGCCGGTGGCATCGGCGCCGTAGAACTCTCGCCGGAAACGCAGGCGGCCATCGTGCGTCTCGAGCGGCCCGGCATAGCTCGGGTCGAAGCCGGTGCCGGTATTGCCTGCACCGGGGTACTCGACCAGGCGGCGCAGGAAGGAACCCTGGCCGCAGCCGACCTCGACCACGTGGGCGTTGCGCAACCCGTGCGACTCGACCAGCAGGCGCGCCAGCGTATCGACATGCCGCTCGAACACCGCAGAGTGCTCCTGCGCGTTTTCGTAGCGTTCGCCGTAGCTCATCAGCGAGTCGTCGAACGCGGCATTGAACACGAAGTCGCAGTCGCGGCAGGCGTGCAGGGCGAGCGTGCCACGGCTGGCCGCGCGCGCGGCGGCCGGCGAGTCGTACAGCAGGTTCTGGTGCACCGGCACCTGCTCGCGGCGCACGAAGGCGACGGTGTCCATGCCGGCGCAAACCGGGCATTCCGGCGAGCCGTCGGCGGTGGTCGGGAGCCTGCGGGCGGGCGTGATCATCGCGCTGCCCGCCACCAGTCGATGGTCGCGCGCAGTCCGTCGGACAGCGGATGCGCGGGCTGCCAACCGAGGCCGCGCAGCACGTCGTTGTCGCCGCACAGCAGCGGCGGATCGCCTGCACGCGATGGCAAGGCACCGAGCTGCAGAAGGTCCGGGCGGCCCGCCAGTTCCGCGAGCGTACGCGCGACGACGGCCAGTTCGACCGGCTGCGCCGATGCGATGTTGAAGGGGCCGTCGTGGCTGGCGTCGAGCATGGCCACGAAGGCGGACGCGACATCGTCGACATGCAGCAGGTCGCGCTGCTGGCGGCCATCGGTGCAGCGCGCCGGCTGGCCCTCGAGCAGTGCGTGGATCACCGATGGCACGAGGCGGCCGGGCGCCTCGCCCGGGCCGTAGAGATGGAACACTCGTCCCCAGGCCTGGCCGATCGAATGCTGCCGGCACCAGGCCTGCTGCACGATCGACAGCGAGCGCTTGGCGGCGCCATACAGCGTCGCCGGCTCGCAGCGCGTCGTGCGCTCCAGGCACCAGCCGGCCTGCCAGTCGTACTCGGCGCAGGTGCCTGCCCCCACCACGCGCTCGCCGCCGCAGGCCGCGAACGCGGCGAGGCAGCGGGTGCTGGCGGCCAGCCAGTCGAGGTTATCGCCCGACGTCCAGTACTGCGGGTTCTGCGTCACCCAGGCGAGGTGCAGCCAGTGGGTCGGCCGCACGGACTCGAACAACTCGCGTTCCAAGCCGGGCGACAGCAGGTCTATCGTATGCCATTCGGGCGGGCGGGCATCCGGCGGCAGCGACGCAGCGAAGGCATCCGCCGCATCCGCCGCATCCGCGGATGCGCCGCGTGTCACCGCATGCACCTCGATGCCGCGCGCGGCGAGCTGCCGCACGGCGGGGCGACCGATGAAGCCCGTGGCGCCGGTCACCAGCACGCGCTTCATCGCACGAAGCCTGGCAGCGCGCGGTCGGCCGCGCTGATCACCGACACCGGCAGCGGCCAGCGGATGGCGAGCACCGGATCGGCGGCATCGATGCCGCGTGCTGCCTTCGGCTCGAACGCAACGGACATCTGGTAGAACACTTCGGCATCGTCCGACAGCGTCTGGAAGCCGTGCGCGAATCCTTCCGGCACGTACAGTGCGCGCCAGCCGGCGGCCGAGAGCTCTACCGCGACCCACTCGCCGCGCGTCGGTGAACCCTCGCGCAGGTCGACGATCACGTCGTGGATCGCGCCCATCGTGCAACGGACCAGCTTCGCCTCGGCGAAGGGCGCAGCCTGGTAGTGCATGCCGCGCAGTGTGCCGCGGCGGTGGTTGAACGACACGTTGCACTGGACGAACGTGCTGCACAGTCCATGCGCGGCGAACGCTTCGCTGCAGAAGGTGCGCGCGAAGAAGCCGCGCTCGTCCGCGATGGGCTCGGGGTCGACGGTGAACGCGCCCGCCAGCTTGGTTTCGCTGAAGATCACGAGCTGGGTGTCCTCGGGTGCACCGGCTCAGAGGACGGTCGGCCGCGGGATCGGCACCACGAACCGTCCGCCCCAGGCATGGACCTGCGGCAGCTGGGCGATGACCTCGTCGCGCAGGTTCCAGGGCAGGATCAGCACCAGGTCGGGCCTGGCCTCGATCAGGGCCTCGGGGGCCAGCACCGGGATCCGGCTGCCGGGCAGCAGCGTGTCCTGCTTCACCGGGTTGCGGTCGACGGTGAACTCGATGAAGTCGGTGCCGACGCCGCAGTAGTTGAGCAGCGTGTTGCCCTTGGCCGGCGCACCGTAGCCGCAGATGCGCTTGCCGGCGCGACGGGCCTCGATCAGGAAGGACAGGATGCCGCGCTTGGTCTCCTTCACCGATTCGGCGAACGCGAGGTAGGTGGGCAGCGATTCAAGGCCGGCGGCCCGCTCGCGCGCGGCCAGTGCCTCGACCGACGGCTGCACCGTCCAGCGCCGGGCGTCCTGCCGGCAGGCGAACAGGCGCAGCGAGCCACCGTGCGTCGGCAGTTCCTCGACATCGAACACGCGCAGGCCATGCCGCTCGAGGATGCGGCGCGCCGTCACCAGCGAGAGGTACGAGAAATGCTCGTGGTAGATCGTGTCGAACTGGTGCTGCTCTACCAGGTTCAACAGATGCGGGAACTCGAGCGTCAGCACGCCCTCGGCCTTCAGCGCGAGCGCGAAGCCGGCGGCGAAGTCGTTGATGTCCGGCACGTGAGCAAACACGTTGTTGCCGACCAGCAGGTCCGCGGCCAGGCCTTCGTCGCGCAGCGCCGCGCCCAGCGCAGCGCCGAAGAACTCCACCCGAGAGCGCACGCCGCGTGCCTCTGCAGCCTTGGCCACGTTCGCGGCCGGCTCGATGCCAAGAACCGGGATGCCTGCCTCGACGAAGTACTGCAGCAGGTAGCCGTCGTTGCTGGCGATCTCGGTGACCTGGCTTTGCGCGCCGAGCCCGAGCCGGTCGCGCATCTTCGACGCGTACTGGCGCGCATGCGCCAGCCAGCTGTCGGAGAACGACGAGAAGTACGCATAGTCGCCGAAGATGTGCTGCGGCGATTCGAACGACTCGAGCTGCACCAGCCAGCACTGCTCGCACACCCAGGCGTGCAAGGGATAGAACGGTTCCATCTGCCGTGCGCGGTCGAGCGGCACGTACGAATTGGACAGTGGCGACATGCCCAGGTCGCAGAAGGTATGGGTCAGCGGGTTCGAGCAGAACCGGCATTGCAGCGGAGTGTTCATGCGGCACCTTCCAGCACGGCCATCGCCGGCGTCTCGAGATAGGCGTCGACCTGGCGCAGGCACAGGCTCGCGGCATCGGCGCCTGCCGCCAGCTCGCGATGCCAGGCGATGGTGTCGGCCACGGCCCGAGCCAGCGGCAGGCGCGGCGTCCAGTGCAGTCGCTGCCGGGCTGCGGAGGCATCGAGCATCAGCACCGCGGCCTCGTGCGGATGCACGCTGCCATCGGTGGTCCAGCCGGCACTGCCACCCCAGGCCGCAGCCGCGATGTCTGCCACTGCTCCGACGGTTGCGGTCGACGCGGCATCGGGGCCGAAGTTCCATCCTCGCGCCTGGGCCGGGCCGTCGGACAGCAGCGCCGCTGCCAGTTGCAGGTAGCCGGCCAGCGGTTCCAGCACGTGCTGGAACGGACGTATCGCCGCCGGGTTGCGAATCAGCGCCGGCCGGCCGGATTCGAACGCTCGGATCAGGTCGGGCAGCAGCCGGTCCTGCGACCAGTCGCCGCCACCGATCACGTTGCCGGCACGCGCACTGGCGATGGCAGCCATGCCCTTTTCGTGGAAGAACGAGCGCCGGTACGATGCCGCGACGATCTCGGCGCAGCCCTTGCTGGCGGAGTAGGGGTCGTGGCCGCCGAGCGGGTCGTCCTCGACATAGCCGCGTGCGATGCCGCGGTTCTCGTAGCACTTGTCGCTGGTCACCACCACCACCGCCCGCACCGAAGGCACCTGCCGGACGGCCTCGAGCAGGTTTACCGTACCCATCACGTTGGTGTCGAAGGTCTGCGCTGGCTCCGCATACGAGCGGCGAACCAGCGATTGCGCCGCCAGGTGCAACACGACCTCCGGCTGCGCCTCCTTCAATGCGCGGCCGACGGCACCCGTATCGCGCAGGTCGCCGATCGTCGACTGCACCTGGCTGCCCACGGCGGCAAGGTCGAACAGGTTCGGCCGGCCCTCCGGCGCGAGCGCAAACCCGGTGACTCGGGCACCCATGCGCGCGAGCCACAGGCACAGCCATGCGCCCTTGAAGCCGGTGTGCCCGGTGACCAGCACGTGCCGGCCTTGCCAGGTCTCGGCATCCAGTGCATCGATGTTCACGTCCAGCGCTTCCAGGGTGCATTGCCTGACGCCCACAGCTGCTCGAGCAGCGTCTTGTCGCGCAGGGTGTCCATCGGCTGCCAGAAGCCGCGGTGCTGGAAGGCAGACAACTGGCCGACAGCGGTCAGGCGCTCCAGCGGTTCGCGCTCCCAGTGAGTCGCATCGCCATCGATCAGATCGATCACCTTCGGCGACAGCACGAAGAAGCCGCCGTTGATCCAGGCGTTGTCGCCGCGCGGCTTTTCCTGGAAGCGCTCGACGCGGTCTCCATCGAGTACCAGCGCGCCGTAGCGCCCGGGTGGTTGGACGGCGGTCAGCGTCGCCTGGCGGCCCTGCGCGCGGTGCGAGGCCACGAGCGCGCCGATATCGATGTCCGCTACGCCGTCGCCATAGGTGAAGCAGAAGTCCTCGTCGCCGAGGTAGCGCGCGACGCGCTTCAAGCGGCCGCCAGTCATCGTGTCTTCGCCGGTTTCCACCAGCGTCACCCGCCACGGTTCGGCGCTCGCCTGGTGCACTTCCATCCGGTTCGCCGACATGTCGAAGGTGACATCCGACATGTGCAGGAAGTAGTTGGCGAAGTATTCCTTGATCACGTAACCGCGGTAGCCGAGGCAAACGATGAATTCGTTGATGCCGTAAGACGAATAGATCTTCATGATGTGCCAGAGGATCGGCTTGCCGCCGATCTCGATCATTGGCTTCGGCCGCAGGTGCGATTCTTCGCTGATGCGCGTGCCGAGCCCGCCGGCGAGGATGACCGCCTTCATCGGGAGTGCTTCCCTCGCTGGTATGGCCGCGTGTTCATGCCCGATTGTCTCAGGAGTTGGCCGTATTGGCAGCCAGGCACTCGGAAAGCGCATCCCGCCAGCCCGGCAGTGTGATGCCGAAACGCTCCTGCAGCCTCCCGCAATGGAGCACCGACCATGCCGGCCGCGGCGCCGGCAGCGGATAGTCGGCGGTGGCCAGCGGACGCAGCCGCGGTCGCCGGGCGAGCCCCGGCGCGAGTTCGAAGATGGCCGATGCGAATCCGAACCAGGTGGTCGAGCCGCTGGCGGTCGCGTGGTACAGCCCGGAAAGGCCGGGCCAGGCAGCCGGATCAGTGGCATGGGCATCGAGCAACTGCAGGGTCGCTCGCGCGATCGACCGGCTCCAGGTCGGGCTCCCCTGCTGGTCGTCGACCACCCCGAGTTCCTCGCGCTCGCCGGCCAGGCGCAGCATCGTGCGCAGGAAGTTCTGGCCGGTCAGGCCGTACACCCAGCTGGTGCGCAGGATTACCGCCGCGCAGCCGCTGGCGGCGATCGCCTGCTCTCCTGCGAGCTTGCTGCGGCCGTAGACGCCGAGGGGCGCGACCGGGTCATCTTCGCGGTAAGGTCGGCGAGCGCTGCCGTCGAATACATAGTCGGTCGAGTAGTGCACCAGCAGCGCGCCGCTGTCGCGCGCGGCCGCTGCCATCGCCGCCGGGGCACCGGCGTTGATCCGATGGCAGGCGTCCGGCTCGGCCTCCGCGCGGTCGACCGCCGTCCATGCAGCGGCATTGACGATGACCTGCGGCTTCGCCCGGGCGATCGCCGCATGCACGGCATCGGGGTCCGACAGGTCGCAGCCGGCGCGGTCGAGTGCGTTCAGTTCGTATGCCGGCTGCGGCAGGGGCGGCGTGCCCGCCACGGTTGCCGCACCGGCGCCGGTACGCTGCCCGAACTGCCGTACGAGTTCACCACCCACCTGCCCGCTACGGCCGAACAGCAGCACCCGTGTCACGGATAGGTCTCCGCCTCGGCAAGCGGCTGGCCGGCAAGGTCACGTGCCGACAGCACTGGCAGCGTGGCGGCTGCCGGGTGCACGTCGGCCATCGGCCAGTCGATGCCTATCTGCGGGTCATCCCACGCGATCGAGCGTTCGAACGGCGGGCCGTAGTAGTCGGTGGTCTTGTAGAGGATCTCGGCTCGCTCCGACAGCACCAGGAAGCCGTGCGCGAAACCCGGCGGCACCCACATCATGGTGCGGTTGGCCGCCGACAGCCGGTGCCCGGTCCACTGGCCGAAGCGCGGCGAACTGCGGCGGATGTCGACCGCGACATCGAACACTTCGCCCACGACCGCGCGCACTAGCTTTCCCTGTGCCTGTTCCAGCTGATAGTGCAGGCCGCGCAGCACCCCGGCGAGCGAGATCGAGTGGTTGTCCTGCACGAACGGCAGGGTGATGCCGGCTTCGGCCATCGCGCGGGCGTTGTAGCTCTCGAAGAACATGCCGCGGGCATCGCCGTAGACGGTCGGCTCGAGCAGCAGCACTTCCGGGAGTCTCGTCTTCTCGATGCGCATCCGTTGCCTTTTGGTTTCAGTGCAGCCGTCTTCAGTAGAGCCGGTCGCGCAGCACGCCGCGCAGATAGTCGCCGTAGCCGCTCTTGCCGAGTTCGCCGGCCAGCGCTTCCAGTGCCAGACCGTCGATCCAGCCCTGGCGCCAGGCGATCTCTTCCGGGCAGGCGACCTTCAGGCCCTGGCGCTTCTCGATCGTCTGGATGAACTGGCTGGCTTCGAGCAGGGAGTCGTGCGTCCCGGTATCCAGCCAGGCCATGCCCCGGCCCAGCGCGACGACCTCGAGCGCGCCACGCTCCAGGTAGACGCGGTTCAGGTCGGTGATCTCGAGCTCGCCGCGCGGCGAGGGCTGCAGCCGCGACGCGAGTTCCGGTGCCTGGCCGTCGTAGAAGTAGAGGCCGGTCACGGCATAGCGCGAGCGTGGCGCCTTGGGCTTCTCTTCCAGCCCGAGCGCCCGGCCCTGGGCATCGAATTCGACCACGCCGTAGCGCTCCGGGTCGTTCACCGGGTAGGCGAACACCGTCGCGCCGGTGGTCCGGGCGGCCGCCTGTGCGAGCACGCCGGTCAGGTCGTTGCCATGGAAGATGTTGTCGCCGAGCACCAGCGCGCAGCTCTCGCCATCCAGGAAGCTGCGCCCGATCAGCAGCGCCTGAGCGATACCGTCCGGCCTGGGCTGCACCGCATAGGACAGCGACAGGCCCCAGCGCGAGCCGTCGCCCAGCAACTGCTGGAAGCGCGGCGTGTCCTGCGGGGTCGAGATCAGCAGCACCTCGCGGATGCCGGCGAGCATCAGCGTGGACAGCGGGTAGTAGACGAGCGGCTTGTCGTACACCGGCAGCAACTGCTTGGATACGGCCAGGGTCGCCGGATGCAGGCGTGTGCCTGCACCGCCTGCGAGGAGGATCCCTTTCATCGTGCACGCTCTCCGCTGCGATAGTTCGTGTCGAGCCACTGCCGATAGGCGCCGGTCTCGATGCCGGCGATCCATGCATCGTTCCCGAGGTACCAGTCGACCGTGTCGCGCAGGCCCTGCTCGAAGGCGACGGCTGGCTCCCAGCCCAGTTCTGCTGCGATCTTGCGCTGGTCGATCGCATAGCGTCGGTCGTGGCCAGGGCGGTCGGTGACATAGGCGATCTGCGCCGCGTACGAGGCGCCATCGGCCCGGGGCGACAGCTCGTCGAGCAGGCTGCACAGCAGGTTCACCACCGACAGGTTCTCGCGCTCCGCGCTGCCACCGATGTTGTAGGTCTGCCCGGGCCTGCCGCGCGCGAGCACCGCGCGCAGCGCGCTCGCATGGTCGCTCACATGCAGCCAGTCGCGCACCTGCCGGCCATCGCCATACACCGGAAGGCGTTCGCCGCGCCGCGCATTGCGGATCATCAGCGGCACCAGCTTCTCGGGAAACTGCAGCGGGCCGTAGTTGTTCGAGCAGTGGGTGATGATGGCTGGCAGCCCGTAGGTGTGCCAGGCAGCCTGCACCAGGTGGTCTGCGGACGCCTTGGAGGCCGAATAGGGGCTGCGCGGCGAGAACGGTGTGGTCTCGCTGAACGGCGGATCGTCCGGTTCGAGCGCGCCGAACACCTCGTCGGTCGAGACCTGGATGAAGCGGAACGCGGCGCGGTCCGTGGCGCCGAGGGTGGACAGCCATTCGCGCGCGGCCTCGATCAGGTTGAAGGTGCCGACGATGTTGGTCTGCACGAATGCATCCGGGCCGAGGATCGAGCGGTCGACATGGCTTTCGGCAGCGAAGTTCACGATGGCCCCGACGCGATGCTCGCGCAGCAGCCGCGATACCAGTGCCCGGTCGTTGATGTCGCCGTGCACGAACCGGTGGCGCGGGTCGCGGGCGACCGGTTCCAGGCTGGCCAGGTTGCCGGCATAGGTCAGCGCATCCAGGTTCACGACGGGGCATGCATCCGGGTTGGACGGCGCCAGCCAGTCGAGGACGAAGTTCGCGCCGATGAAGCCGGCGCCGCCAGTGACCAGGATCGTGTTCACCATGTCCCTTCCGTTGTCTGCCGGCTCACAGCCGCCATGTGCGCCAGCCCGCGGCGGCCAGCGCGTCACGGTCGAAGGCGGCCTTCACGTCGATGAATGCGCCACCGTCGGCGAGCAGCGGGCGATAGCGCTCGACCGGCCCTTCCAGGAAGGCGCGATGGCTCACCGCGACCACCAGGGCCTCGGCGCGCGGCAGGTTCTCCCAGGGGCGCAGCACGATGCCGTACTCGTGCGCCGCCTCGGCGGCGGAGGCGACCGGGTCGTGGCAATGGACCTCGACGCCGAAGCTCTCGAGCTCGCGGATCACGTCGATCACCTTCGAGTTGCGCAGGTCGGGCACGTCTTCCTTGAAGGTCAGCCCGAGCACGTTCACCTTCGCGCCGCGCACGGCCGAGCCGGCCGCGATCAGCTGTTTCACTGTCTGCGCGGCAACCCACGCGCCCATGCCGTCGTTGATCCGGCGGCCGGCGAGGATCACCTCGGGGTGGTAGCCGACGGTCTCGGCCTTGTGGGTCAGGTAGTAGGGATCGACCCCGATGCAGTGGCCGCCGACCAGGCCGGGACGGAACGGCAGGAAATTCCACTTGGTGGCGGCGGCGGCCAGCACGTCGCGGGTGTCGAGGCCGAGACGGTGGAAGATCAGCGACAGTTCGTTCATCAGCGCGATGTTCAGGTCGCGCTGCGTGTTCTCGATCACCTTGGCCGCCTCGGCCACCGCGATGCTCGGGGCACGGTGCACGCCGGCTTCCACGACCACTTCATACAGTGCTGCGACCGCATCCAGCGTCTGCGGCGTGTCGCCCGAGACCACCTTCACGATGCGCGCGAGGGTGTGCTCGCGGTCGCCCGGGTTGATCCGCTCGGGCGAATAGCCGACGAAGAAATCGTGTTTCCAGCGGCCTCCGGAGACCTGTTCGAGCAGCGGGATGCAGATTTCCTCGGTCGCGCCCGGATAGACGGTGGACTCGAACACGATGATCACGCCAGGCTTGAGGTGTGCCCCCGCACTGCGGCAGGCGCCGCGCAGCGGGCCGAAGTCCGGCTGGTGCGCACCATCCACCGGCGTTGGCACTGCGACCACGATGAAGTCGGCCTCACGCAGCTGCGCCGGGTCGGTCGTGTAGCGCGCGCGGCGGGCGGCTGCGAAGTCGGCTGCGCAGGCCTCGCCGGTATGGTCGACGCCGCGGCTGCATTCAGCCACCCGCGGTGCCGAGATGTCGAAGCCGATGGTGTCCATCTCGCGGCCGAACGCCAGCGCGAGCGGCAGGCCGACATAGCCCAGGCCGACGACGGCGACCGTGCATTCACGCACGGTCCGGGTTGCCTCGAGCCCGCGACTCACCGCGTGTCCCAGGTTCGATACCACTCGACGAACCGCCGTACGCCCACCTCGATCGGCGTTGCCGGCCGGAAGCCGACCGCCTTGTCGAGCGCGGACACGTCGGCGAAGGTCGCCTCGACGTCGCCCGCCTGCATCGGCAGCAGGTTGCGCACGGCCTTGCGGCCGAGGGCATTCTCGATCGCCGCGATGAAATCGAGCAGCTGCACCGGGTTCTGGTTGCCGATGTTGTAGAGCCGGTAGGGCGCGTCGCTCATCGCCGCGTTCGGCGTGTGCCGGTCGTAGGCGGGGTCGGGCGTCGCGACATGGTCGATCACCCGCACCACGCCTTCGACGATATCGTCGATGTAGGTGAAGTCGCGCCGCATGCGGCCTTCGTTGAACACGTCGATTGGCTTGCCGTCCAGGATCGCGCGGGTGAACAGCCACAGCGCCATGTCGGGCCGCCCCCAGGGCCCGTAGACCGTGAAGAAGCGCAGGCCGGTGGTCGGCAGCCGGAACAGGTGGCTGTAGCAGTGCGCCATCAGCTCGTTGGATTTCTTGGTCGCCGCGTACAGGCTCACCGGATGGTCGACGTCCTGCTCGACCCGGAACGGAAGGTCGGCATTGTGGCCGTATACGCTGGAGCTGCTGGCATAGACCAGGTGCTCGACCGAGTGGTGCCGGCAGGCCTCGAGCACGTTCACGAAGCCCGTCAGGTTGCTGGTGACATAGGCCTGTGGATTCTTCAGCGAATAGCGCACGCCGGCCTGGGCTGCCAGGTTGACCACGCGCTGGGGGCGGTGCGTGGCGAAGACCTGGTCGAGTGCGCCCGCATCGGCGATGTCGAGCCGCTCGAAGCGGAAGGACGGATGGCCGAGCAGCCGCGCGAGCCGCGCCTGCTTCAGGGCGGGATCGTAATAGTCGTTGAGGTTGTCGACGCCGACGACTTCATCGCCCCGGGCAAGCAGGCGTTCGCAGGTATGCATGCCGATGAAGCCGGCACACCCGGTCAGGAGGATCTTCATTGCGTGGGGACCGTGCTGGACGCCGTTGCGGGAAGCTCGCGGGGAACCGAAGGGGTCGCCACGGTCGTGGAATCGAGCATGATTGCAGCCATGCCGATATTCTAGGCCGATCGATACTCCCGGTGCACCCCCGTGTCCGCCCTGTCCACTGCCTCCCGTCCGCCGCCGCACCCGCCGTTGCGCCGCGTACTGCTGGTGAAGACGTCCTCGCTCGGCGATGTCGTGCACAACCTGCCGGTGGTCGACGACCTGCACCGTGCGCTGCCCGGGGTCACGGTCGACTGGCTGGTGGAACAGGCGTTCGCCGAGGTGCCGGCGCTGCATCCGGCCGTGCACGAGGTCATCCCCTGCGCGCTGCGCCGCTGGCGGTCGCGGCCATGGGCGGCCGAGAGCCGGAGCGGCTGGCGCGGCATGCGTGCCCGCCTGTCGGCCCATCCGTACGACCTCGTGGTCGATACCCAGGGGCTGCTGAAGAGTGCGCTGCTGGCGCGCCTGGCGACCGGCCCGCGCGCCGGCTTCGATCGCGCGAGCGTGCGCGAACCGCTGGCTACCCGCTTCTACCAGCAGCTTTATCCGGTGCCGCGCACGCTTCATGCACTGGAGCGCAACCGTCAACTGGTCGCGCTGGCGGCGGGGTACAGCCTCGACGGGCCGCCGTCCTACGGTCTGCAGTTGCGTGATGGCACGTCGGCTGCGGGTGGGGCGGGCATGGATGTCGACGGCGACTGGGACGGCCGGTCGCCCTTCGCCGTCCTGCTGCATGCGACGGCGCGCGCCGAGAAGCTGTGGCCGGAATCGGCGTGGATCGCGCTCGGCCGCGCGCTGCACGACCGGCTCGGCCTGCGGGCGGTCATTCCATGGGGATCCGACAGTGAGCGCGCACGGGCCGAACGGCTCGCGGCGGCGATTGCTGGCGCCCGCGTGCCGCCGCGCGGCGGGCTGGCAGACCTGGCGCGCGGACTCGCGCAGGCGGCGGTGGTGATCGGGGTCGATACCGGGCTCCTGCACCTGGCCTCGGCGGTCGGGGTGCGCTGCATCGGCATCTATGTCGCGACCGATCCGGCCCGCAACGGACTTTATCCGGCCTCGGTCGGCCTGAACCTCGGTGGCGTGTCGAGCGTACCCGGCCCGGACGAGGTGCTGGCCGCGGTCGTGCAGGTTACCGCCGGGCAGGCCGCATGACCGGGGACGGCGGTGCACGCCCGGCGGCACCGCGCTCTGAGGCCGGCACGGCCGGCGGCCGCAGGCTGTATACGCTCGGGTTGTGGCTCGCCGCGCCGCTCGTGCTGGCGCGACTCGCGCTGCGTTCGCGCCGGCAGCCCGGTTACCTGGATCACCTCGGCGAGCGGTTCGGGCGCTATCGTTCGCGTGCCGCGCCGGCCGTCCCGCCGTCGGCCGGGACGGCCTCGCTCGAACGCTCCGGGCCACTGTACTGGCTGCATGCGGTGTCGGTCGGCGAGACCCAGGCCGCGCGCCCGGTGATCGAGGCGCTGCGCGCGCGCCGGCCCGACGCGCGTTTCCTGCTCACGCACATGACGCCTACCGGCCGCGCGACCGCTCATGAACTGTTCGGCGATACCGTGCAGTCGGTCTATCTCCCGTACGACTTCCCGTTCGCGGTGCGGCGGTTCCTCGCCCACTTCCGGCCGGATGTGGGCGTGATCATGGAAACCGAACTCTGGCCGAACCTGGTCAGCGCATGTCGGCGCCGGGGCGTGCCGCTGTACCTGGTGAATGCCCGTCTGTCGGAGCGCTCGGCCGCCCGTTACCGTCGCTTTCCACGACTGACGGCCGATGCACTGCGCGGCCTGTCCGGCGTGTTCGCGCAGGCCGATGCCGACGCCGACCGGTTGCGCTCGCTCGGTGCGCCCGAGGTCGTCGTCACCGGCAACGTCAAGTTCGATGCCTTGCCGTCGCCCGCGCTGGTCGCGGTGGGCGAGCGTTGGCGCGCCGGCTGGGCCGGGCGCCCGGTGCTGATCGCGGCGAGCACGCGTGAGGGCGAGGAGCCGCGGGTGCTCGAGGCGCTGCGTGCAATGCAGGTGCCCGGGCTGTTGCTGCTGCTGGTGCCACGCCATCCGCAGCGCTTCGACGAGGTCGCCCGCCTGCTCGACCAGGCCGGGCTTCGTTACGCGCGGCGCAGCGCGCAGGGTGGCGTCGAGTCGCTCGCGGATCGTTCGATCCAGGTGCTGCTCGGCGACAGCATGGGCGAGATGGCGGTCTATTACGCGGCCTGCGACCTTGCCTTCGTCGGCGGCAGCCTGCTGCCGCTGGGCGGGCAGAACCTGATCGAGCCCTGCGCCCTCGGGCGGCCGGTGCTGGTGGGGCCACACACCTTCAACTTCCGCGAGGTCGCGGCGCAGGCGATCGAGGCGGGCGCAGCCATCCGGGTCGCCGACCCGGCCGCCTTCGCGCACGAGGCCGAGCGCCTGTTCGGCGACCCTGCCGCGCGAGCCGCGATGGGTGAGGCCGGTGCTGCGTTTGCGCGGCACCATCGCGGCGCGACGGCCCGCACGATAGACCGGTTACCGGGTTGACCGGGCGACGCGGGCCCGCATCCGCGCAGCGGCCACCGCAGTGGCGCGCTATCGGCCGAACAGTCCGCGCAGCACGCCGCCCACGCCCTCCTTGATCACATCTGTGACGGTAGGTGCCGTAGGCGCGCGCTGGGCCTGGCCGGCATCGCCGGCATCTGGCGCCGCCTGCCGCCCGCGCGCGCCGGGTCGGCCGCTGGCTTCGCCCTCGGCCAGCATCAGCATGCCTGTGGTGCGCTGGCGTACCTTGACCGCATACTGCTGCTCCCAGGTCACGCGCGGATCGGTCGGCCGGGGCGGATGCACCACGTTCAGTTCGTCGCCATAGCCGACGAAGTTCAGCATCGACGTGCCAGCCTCGCGCACGACCTCGGCCGGCACGGTACATTCGGTTGTCGACGGCGGCAGCACGATTCGCTCCTTGATCAGCCGTGCGACCTCTACTGGCGGCAGCCAGTCGTTCAGGCTCCAGCCCATGTCGGCGATCTCGCTCGAAGACCAGATCACCATGTCCTGCTGGGCGTTGGCGCCCATCGCGGTAAGCGCGTAGCCGGTGGCGTTCGGGATCGCCAGCCACTGCACCGACAGGCCACCGCCCGCGGTACGCATCAACGGCTGGAACGCTGGGGCCGCCATGAAGTCGGTGCGTTCACCGACGCTGAACCTGATGTCGGGCGAATAGTTCCCCCTGACCAGGTGCTCGCCGCGCAGCCATGAATCCGCCGGCACCTGAGTACGCGTCTCGGTGTTCGGCCATTCCCCATAGGTGCGGCTGCGGCCGAACGAAGGGCCGCGTACGCTGGCGATGCGCACCGTCGGGAACTTCGGCACCTGTCCCGTGGCGAGCGTCGCGAAGTCGATCACGATCGGCTGGCCGCTGCGCGCGGTGTCACCGCAGCCCCAGTAGATCAGCATTCGGCCCTTCGGTTTCTCGAACTCGCGCGGCGGGGTGTTGTCGGTCTCCTCGCGCGGCTCGGGTGGCGCCTTGCGCGGCGTGAGCAGCGGCAGCGAGGGGCCCATGTTCATGCCGGGCGGGATCTCGTGCGAGGCGGACGGCTCGCCAGCGGCGCTGCGGGCCGAACCCAGTTGCAGCAGCATCGAGCGTCCGCCCTGCGGGCTGGACGCAGCGCCGCCGCCGAACAGGCCACCCAGTGCACCGGCCGCGCCGCCTGGCAGGCCGGGAATGCCGGCCATCCCGCCGCGGGTCTCCGCGCTCACCCAGTACACCGCCACTGGTGGCGTGACCTTCTGCTGGTTCGTCTGTGCAAGCGTTGCGGGTGCGATGCCGCCATACAGAGCGGCTGCCGTGGCGGCCGCGAGCAGGGGCAGCGCGCGGGGTCTGCCCCGGGCCTCGGTTGCGGGCTCGGTTTCCGACGCGGAGGCGGAAGCGGGCGGATTCGGATGGCTGCGCAAGGACAGGCGCTTGGCGGTTCGCATCGGATATGCTCCTCGATCAGCAGCCAGATTACAGGATCGGGGACCCAGTGGCGGCCTTCGCCGGTCGCAGTTCCCGGCGTACTGTCACGAAACGGAAACCTGACTGTCTTACCGTGCCTGCCACGCTGCGGTCTTCCCGTTGCGACGCAGATGCAGGAGAGACGGAATGCGCGGGAAGTACCTGATCGTCGCGGCCATGCTCGCAGCCGCCACTGGTGCCACGGCAGCGGCCGCCACCTTTCCCGCCCGTCCCGTCCGCATGATCGTCCCCCTGGCGCCGGGCGGGGGCAGCGATATCGTCGCGCGCATCGCCGCGGCCGCGCTGGGTGACGCCTGGGGCCAGTCCATCGTCGTCGACAACCGGCCCGGGGCAGGCAGCGTCGTCGGTACCGCCATCGCGGCCAAGGCCTTGCCCGATGGCCATACGCTGCTCGTGTCGAGTTCCTCGCTGGCGATCTCGCCTGCGCTGTACAAGGAGTTGCCCTACGACCTGCGGCGCGACTTCGCGCCGGTGACGCTGCTCGCGAGCCAGCCCAGCGCGCTGGCCGTGCATGTGTCGGTGCCTGCAGCCTCGGCGCGGGAACTGATCGCGCTGGCCAAGGCGCAGCCGGGCCGACTGGCCTACGGTTCCGCCGGCCCGGGCAGCGCCACCCATCTCGGCTCGGAACTGTTCCGCATCGCCGGTGGCATCGAGCTGCTGCACCTGCCGTACAAGAGTGCCGGCCTCGCGACCAACGCGCTGCTGTCGGGCGAGGCGCAGGTGCTGCTCACCAACATGGCGAGCGTGCTGCCGCACATCAAGGGCGGCCGGCTGCGCGTTCTGGGGGTGACCAGCCTGAAGCGTTCGCCCCTGGCGCCCGACGTGCCGACGGTGGCCGAATCAGGCCTGCCGAAATTCGAGTACCTCACCTGGTACGGGATGGTCGTGCCGGCAGGTACGCCGCGCCCGGTAGTCGATGTGATTGCCCGGGATACCAGTCGTGCGCTGCGGGCCCCGGCGTTCCTCGATCGGTTCACCCAGCAGGGACTCGACCTGCTGGTGACCTCACCGGTCGAGTTCGGCCGCTTCCTCGACGCGGAACTCCAGCGCTGGGACGCGGTGGTCCGCAAGGCCGGCATCAAGGCGGAATGAGGCCTGCTGCCGCCCGTGCTGCGCGCGGCACCTGCAGCCTCTGCCCGTAGCGTCCTTCGTCCGCCGCTCGCCCTGCGTCGATCCGGTCAGCCCTTGACCGGTACGGTACTGCTCCAGGAGAAGCCGAGCGGGTCGATCAGGCCGGACTGAGCCACCGCCAGCTCGGTACGCTGCACGAAGATCGCCTCGCTTTCGACCACCGCACCCAGCGCGCCGGCCATTTCGGCGAGCCGCGGCTGGCCGGTCACCGGCAGCGGGCGGGCGATCACCGGGCCTTCGGCGATCAGCGAGGCGTGCGCGCGGTCGATCAGGCCGAATCGCTCATGCCGGCCGGCGTCCACCACCGCCTGGTCGCGTTCCATCGTGAACGCGCGGCCCGCGCGCAGGTGAGTGACCACTTCATGGCGCGTGGCGAGTACCGCGAGCTTGCGCGCAGGTCCGCTCACCCGCACCACCGGACCCGTAGTCGCCTCGCCGAGCCGGGCGCGCCCGGCCACCTTGAGGTCGTCGAACAGCGGGAAGCTCACCTGCAGTTCGGCCTCGGGACTGAGGCTGTGCGTGTTGAACGCCATCACCGCGAACAGCAGGTCGCGGATGACCTGCTGTTCGCAGTCGGGTTGCATCACGAGGAAATCGATGTGGTCGGCGGGCATCGGTGCGACGCGGCTGGAAGGCGTCGCAGGGTAGCCGCAAAGACGGGGTCGGTCGCGCGCCGGCCGGCTGTCCATCGCGTGCCGCGCAGGCGCGGCGCCTGCGCCGGCACCGCGCGGTTTCCGGCATCAGCCCTTGCGACCGGCTCCTGGCAGGTTCGGGAACAGCCCGGCTGGCAGCGACTGGATGAAGGACAGCGATTCGTCCAGCCGGATCACGTCGGCGTACTTCGCATGCATGTCGCACAGGTTGATCGCATGGCTCGCCTGCGCGCGGTCGAAGCAGCCCTCCTCGACGATCGACACGCGGAAGTTGTTCGAGAACGCATCGAGCACCGTGGCGCGCACGCAGCCGCTGGTGGTGGTGCCGGTGACGATCAGGCTGTCGGCCCCGAGCAGCATCAGCCACGACAGCAGGTTGGTGCCGTGGAAGGCGCTGGGCTTCTGCTTGTAGACGACCAGGTCGTCCGGGCCCGGCGCGATCTCGGGGACGATCGTGTTGCCGTCGGCCTGCACGCCGGCCGGGCGTACGCGCTCGGCCGAGCGGCTGTTCTTCCAGGCCCAGGATCCGGCGTCCCAGTCGTCTTCGCGGCGCACGCCGGTCGTGTAGAGGATGGGCAGCCCCTTGCCGCGGCCGGCCGCGATCAGCGTCTTGATCGCGGCCACGCCTTCCCAGGCCTCGGTGCCGCAGGAATTGCGCCAGCGCTTGATCGACTCGAGGATAGGCTCGGGACGATCGCCGCAGAAGTTGTAGTTGACGTCGATCACCAGGATCGCAGGACGCTTTCCGAAGCCCTGAAGGGCGCCATAGCCGCTCGCCTCGAATACCTGGCGGTCGCGTTCGGTGAGGAATGGGTCCCAGATCGGTTTGGACATCGTGTGCTCCGGTGCGGAGGTTGCAGGGCCGACAACGGTAGCAAATTCCCGCGGCCTGCGGCGCCCGGTGGCCGCGCCCGGATATCCGCTAGCATCGATGCATCCGCGCCACTGCCCGAAAAGAACGTTCCGATGAGTGCACCGACCTTCCCACGTATCCCGGCCGGCGGCGATCGCCGCGTGGCGCTGGCCATGCTGCTGGCCGCGGCCACGACCATTGCCGGTGGCGCGATGCCGGCGCCGGCACGGGCCGCCGATGCGCCCTGGCCGGCGCGTACCCTCCGGTTGCTCGTGCCCTCGGTTCCCGGTGGCGTGAACGACCTGGTGTCGAGGCTGATCGCCGAACGCCTGTCGGGCGTGCTCGGCCAGACCGTGCTGGTCGACAACCGGCCCGGCGCCGGCGGCTCGGTCGCGTTCGAGATCCTGTCGAAGTCGATCCCCGACGGCTACACGCTCGGCACCACGGCCGATTCCCTGACCATCTTCCCGGTCGCCTACCGCAAGCTGGGCTTCGACCCGGTGAACGACCTCGCGCCGATCACCCTGGTCGCCACCCAGCCGTTCGTGATCGCGGTGTCGGCGCAGGTACCCGCCGCCAGCGTGCAGGCATTGTTCGCGCTCGCGCGTGCGAAGCCCGGCACGCTGTCCTATGGCACGCCCGGCATGGGTACCTCGGCGCATTTCACGGCTGAACTGCTGAAGAGCCTTGCGAAGATCGACCTCGTGCACGTGCCCTACAAGGGCGGTGGTGCGGCGATCGCGGACCTTGTCGGTGGACAGATCCCGGTGGCGATGCTCGGCGCCTCGACCGTCATCCCGCAGGCGCGTGCCGGCAAGGTGCGCATCCTGGCGGTGACCACTGCACGCCGTTCATCGACGCTGCCCGAGGTGCCGACCCTGGCCGAGTCCGGCGTGCCCGGCTTCGACATGTCGCAATGGGTTGGCGTCCTCGGGCCGGCGAAGCTGCCGCAGCCGATCGTGATGCGGTTGAACGGCGAGATCGCGAAGATCCTCGCACTGCCCGCAGTGCGCGAACGGCTGGAGCAGTCCGGGTTCGAAGCAAGCCCAGGCACGCCCGAGGCGCTGGGGAAGCGTATCCGGGAAGGCATCGAGCGCTGGCGCAGGCTGGCGAAGGAGATGAAGCTGGAGTTGAACTGAGGGGGCGCATGCGCCCTCTTTTTGGAAGAGACGAGCAAGGTGGACATGCAAAACTCAAGACCTGACCCCGCCCTCGCCGCCCGCCCTCCCGGCCTCACCGCACCATGCACGGCCGCTTCGCGTCGAACGTCCATCCGGGCATCAGCGCCTGCATCGCGATCGCGTCGTTGCGGGCACCGCCGCCCTGCGCGCGGTAGAGCGCATGCGCCGCGTCGACCTGTGCCCAGTCGAGGTCCACGCCCAGCCCGGGGCGGGTGGGTACGTCGATGCATCCGTCGACGATCGGTAGCGGCGCGCGCGTGAGCCGCTGCCCGTCCTGCCAGATCCAGTGGGTGTCGATCGCGGTCACCCGTCCCGGTGCTGCGGCAGCCACGTGCGTGAACATGGCCAGCGACACGTCGAAGTGGTTGTTCGAATGCGAGCCCCACGTGAGCCCGGCATCGCGGCAGGTGGAGGCGACCTTCATCGCGCCCTGCATCGTCCAGAAGTGCGGATCGGCGAGCGGGATGTCGACCGCACGCAGGGTCAGTGCATGCTGCAGTTCGCGCCAGTCGGTGGCGACCATGTTGGTCGCGGTGGGCAGGCCGGTGGCGGCGCGGAACGCGGCCATGATCTCGCGCCCGGAGAAGCCGCCTTCCGCGCCGCACGGATCTTCTGCATAGGCGAGCACGCCGTGCATGTCGCGCATCAGCCGCACCGCATCGTCGAGCAGCCAGCCACCGTTCGGGTCGAGCGTGATGCGCGCCTGCGGGAATCGTTCGTGCAGTGCGACCACCGCCTCCACCTCGTCCTCGCCGCGCAGCACGCCACCCTTCAGCTTGAAGTCGGCGAAGCCGTAGCGGGCATGGGCGGCCTCGGCCAGCGCGACCACGGCGCGCGCATCCAGCGCCGGCTCGTCGCGCAGGTGGAGCCAGGCGTCAGCCTCGGCGGACGAAGGCCCCGCGCGGTACGGCAGGTCGCTGCGCGTCCGATCGCCGATGTAGAACAGGTAGCCGAGCACCTGCACCCTGGTACGCGGCGTCGGTTCGTCGGCAAGCTGCGCCAGCAGGTGCGCGACCGGCAGGCCGAGGTGCTGGCCGAGCAGGTCGAGCAGCGCCGACTCGACCGCGGTCATCGCATGGATCGCAACGCGCTGGTCGAAGGTCTGCCGGCCGCGGCCGCCGGCATCGAGTGCGCCGAAGCGCTGTTCGATCGCGCGTTTCACCGCGCCGAAGTCGCTCACCGGTTGGCCCAGGACCAGCAGGGCGGACTGTTCGAGCGTCTGGCGGATCGACTCGCCACCGGGCACTTCGCCGACCCCGGTGCGCCCGGCGCTGTCGGTGAGCACGACCAGGTTGCGGATGAACACCGGCGCATGGGCGCCGCTCAGGTTCAACAGCATGCTGTCCTGGCCGGCGACCGGCACCACCCGCATCGCCGCGACAGTCGGGAATTCGTTCAAGCCGATGCCCGTTCGCTTCCGCAGGCCGGTCTGGCCACGCTCAGTCGCTGCCCAGACGCAGCCGGCTCGGCAGGCGCCGCTCGATCGACCATTTGAGCAGGGCCGCGCTGCGGAAGATGCCGTGCGCGAACTTGCCGTAGGGCAGGGTGACGAACAGCGCCATCACCACGCCCAGGTGCACCGCCAGCAGCAGTGCCATCGCGCCGGTGTCGCGCAGCACCATCAGCAGCAGGCCGGTCAGGCTGACCAGGAACAGCAGCGCCAGGAAGCCGTAGTCCATCGGGTTCTGGGCGCTGTCGCCGTGCATCGGATGCCGCTGCGTCTTCAGTCGCCACAGCCCGACCGGACCGATCAGCAGGCCTATGCCGCCCACCGTGCCGAGGATCACCGGCAGGCTGGTGTAGCCGTACGGCGCCTGCCAGCCGAACGCATAGTGGTAGAGCGTCGCTACGCTGGTCGATGCGAAGCAGAGCATGAAGCCGTAGAAGGTGAAGTGGTGGTAGAGGCGGCGCGTGGTGTTGAAGCGGTCGTCTTCGTTGTGGCAACCCTCGCCGTGTCCGCCGTCGAGGTACTTCAGCTTCAGGGCGTTGTGCACCGCCTCGGCTGCCGCCGGGGCGTTGCCGCCCTCGGGTACCTCTCCCGGCGACACGTTGCGCCAGAAGCGGGCGACGCCGATGGCGAGCGCAAGCATCGCGAAGCCGAACACCGAGCCGAACATGATGACCATCAGGTTGTGCGGGAACACCGCGTAGAAGTTGCCCGCCAGCGGCTCGTGCCACAGCCCGCCCTTCATCGCGACGGCCAGCGCGAGGAACAGTGCGAGGCCGCCGGCTGTCGCCAGCGACACCAGCAGTCCGTTGTGCCGGTACAGCGCGCCCAGTGCCTGCGGGAACGCATAGTCGGAATAGGTCTGGCCGCGCACGACCGCCATGGCCTTCGGCACGTTGATCGCGAATTCGTGCGGCGGCGCGTACTGGCAGGCGTGCAGGCAGGCGCCGCAGTTGTGGCACAGGTTCGCCAGGTAGTGCACGTCTGCCTTGCCGAACTCGAGCCGCCGCGTCATCGCCGGGAACACCGCACACGAGCCTTCGCAGTAGCGGCAGGCGTTGCAGATCTGCATCTGGCGAGCGACCTCGCCTTCGGCCTCGGTCAGCGGCAGCGCATTGAACGCGGCCGATGGCGAGACCGGTTGGCCACCGGCGCCGAGATGGGCGGCCTCGCGCGTCAGTGCGTCAAGGGTGGTCGAGGCTGACTCAGGCGGCGGCACTCAGGGCTCCTTCGGTGTTCTTCGGTTGTACGGGGGCGAGCGCGGCACGTGCCGCGGCGGTGCCGGCGATGCGGCCGAACGCGGTGCCGATGGTCACGCCGATGCCGGCGAGATAGCCCTTGCCGAGCACGTTGCCGGCACTGACTTCGCCAGCGGCGAACAGGTTGCGGCTGGGTACGCCGGAGAAATGCACGGCCGCCGTCTCGTCGATCTTCACACCCAGATAGGTGAACGTTATGCCCGGGCGCAGCGCATAGCCGTAAAACGGCGGCGTGTCGAGCGGCAGGGCCCAGTGCGTCTTGGCTGGCGTCAGCCCTTCGGTATGGCAGTCGTCCAGCACTGCGTGGTCGAAGGTGCCGACCTTGCACGAGGCGTTGTAGGCCTCGACGGTCTTCATGAAGTCGTCGGGGTCGATCCCGAGCTGGCGCGCCAGTGTCGGCAGGTCGTTCGCCTTCTCGCCGGGGAACACCGGCGGCATGAAGCGGCCGACCGCCTTGGCATCGATGATCGAATAGGCGATCTGGTTTGGCTGGAAGGCGACCAGCCGGCCCCAGATGGCATAGCGCTTGGGCCAGAAGTCTTCGCCTTCGTCATAGAAGCGCCGGCCATCGCGATTGACGACGATGCCCAGAGACACGCAGTCGACCCGGGTGCAGATGCCGCCGTCATAGAGCGGCGCGCGCGCATCGATCGCCACCGCATGGCACTGCGCCGGGTCGCCGATCTTGTCCGCGCCCGCTTCGAGCATCTGCTTGAGCAGCACGCCGGTGTTGAAGCGGGTGCCGCGGATGATGAAGTTGTCCGCCACCCACTCGCCTTCGTGCTGTCCCCAGGCCTCGCGCAGCCATTCGCGGTTCGATTCGAAGCCGCCATTGGAAATCACGCAGGCCTTGGCCTCGATGCGTTCGTCACCCACATAAGCGGCGCGGAACTCGCCATTGACCAGTTCCAGCCGGTCGACCGGGGTGTCGTAGCGGATCTCCACGCCCAGGTTCTCCGCGCTGCGGAAGTAGGCATTGACCAGCGCCTTGCCGCCGCCCAGGAAGAACGCGTTGGTGCGCGACAGGTGCAGGGTGCCGGACAGCGAATTCTGGAAGCGCACGCCGTGCTTGATCATCCACGGCCGGCAGGTCGACGAGTGGCGGATCGCCAGCCGGGCGAGCTTCTCGTCGGTGATGCCGCCGGTGACCTTCAGCAGGTCCTGCCAGTACTCTTCTTCAGGGTAGGCCTCGGTCAGCACGTCCTGCGGCTCGTCGTGCATGCAGCGCAGGTTACGCGTGTGGATCGAGTTGCCGCCGCGCCATTCCTTCGGCGAGGCCTCGAGCAGCAGCACGCTGGCACCGGCTTCGCGCGCCATCAAGGCGGCGCACAGGGCAGCGTTGCCGCCGCCGATCACGAGCACATCGACCATATCCGGGTATCCCCCTGATTTTCCGAGCGCGTAGGGTAACGAATTCGGGGCGGATCGGGGTGGAGTGGGCGTCGTGCGGGCGACCGTCGCCGTTTTCGCGAGGCTGGCATCGCGGATCATGACGTATCATGATGGTTCTGTTTTCATCAGGAAACCAGCCATGGCTGCAACCGTCCGCGAAAAGTTCTCGTCGCAGGCAACGCCGGAAGTTCTGACCGCGCTGCGCCAGATTGCGGAGGCGGATGGCCGTCAGTTCCAGGCGGTACTCGACGATGCGCTGCGCGAATACATTGACCGTCGCCGCAACGCCCAGCCACGACGCCATGTCGTCGATGCGTTTGCCGACAGCCTCGCAGAGTTCGACGTGCTGTACCGGGAACTGGCGCGTTGACCGAAGGTCCCGGCCAGCGCCGCGACTTCCTCACCACTGCCGATGTGCTGGCGCTGCATGCAGTGCTGGTCCGGCGCTACGGTGGCGCAACCGGCGTTCGTGATGCAGGTGCGCTGGAGGCGGCGCTGTTCCGTCCGCAGACCGGCTACTACGAGGACATCGTGGCCGAGGCTGCAGCGCTGCTTGAAAGCCTCGCCATCAATCATCCGTTCATTGACGGCAACAAGCGTATTGCATTCGCGGCGATGGACGTGTTCCTGCGTATCAATGGGTTCAAGGTCGCCCGAACTCCGATGGAGGTGTACGCGGACATGATGCGCATGCTCGAGGCTGGCACCTTCGATCAAGAGCGCCTCGTGCCATGGCTTCGCGCCCGTGTGCTTCCCCGCTAGGCGCGCGGCGCCACCAGCACCCAGAACCCCGGCCCCATCATCTGGTGCGCCTGCAGGTGCAGGATCTCGAACTCGTCGGTGAGCAGCTTCAGCCACCAGGAACTCGGCCGCTGGATCAGATGGGCATTGCGGCCGTCGGCGAGCACCTTGGCGGCCGGCACCATGTGCACGCTGAAGAAGCCGACCTTCGTCGTGATCGAGGCCAGCTCCGAGATCACGTTGCCGACCAGTGCGGGCTCGATGTGCTCCAGCACGTCGATGCAGCAGACCAGGTCTGCCGGCTTCGGTTCGCCGTATTCCGGGAACACCGGGTCGTAGGGATAGTAGGCGGCCGGCTGGATGCCGGCCTGCTGCAGCCCCTTCAGCAGGTTCTGCTTGCCGGCGCCGTAGTCCGAGATCGTCGACGCACCGGTCTGCCGGATCACGTCGGCGACGATCGGCGCGAACGACAGCGAGGCGATGCCGTAGTCCGGGTTCTCGTGCAGCTGTTTCTGCAGGCCGAGGTAGGCGTCGGAGATGGTGCGGGTTCGTTGCATTGGATCGCTACCTCGGTGGGGGTTCTTCGAACGCGCAGCCTTCGGCCAGCAGCGCGTCGATCTCGGCTGCGCCGTAGCCTGCCTCGGCCAGCACGTCGCGGGTATGTTCCGCCTTCGCTGGCGGCGGATGTCCGGCGCCGAAGAATCGCCCGTCGATGCGCAGCGGCGAGCCCATCGCACGAGCCGGCTCCGGCAGCCCGGTGTCGATCAGCGGCAGGCAGGCCGCCAGCGCGGGGTCGGCGAGCACGTCGGCCACGGTGTTGATCGGCCCGCACAGGATGTCGGCTGCGCGCAGCCGCTCCAGCCAGTATTCCGAAGTGCCGGCGAGCAGTTGCGGCACGATGATCCGATCGAGCGCGTCGCGGTTCTTCACCCGCGCGGCATTGGTGGCGAAGCGCTCGTCGCCGGCGAGCGCTTCGAGCGCCAGCGCCGCGCAGAACTTGTGCCAGTGCGAATCGCGCAGCACCGCGATGGTGATGAAGCGGCCACCCGCGACCTCGAACGCGCCAGCCGGGGCGAGCAGGCTGTTCTGGTTGCCCTGGCGCGGCGGCAGCCGGCCGGTGGCCATGTTCTCGGTGAAGCTGCCGCACATCAGCGAGGCGGCCGCGGCCATCAGGCTCACGTCGATGTTTGCGCCGCCCTGCCCGGTGAGCCGGCCGTAGAGGGCGAGCAGCACGCCCTGCACCGCCTGGTTGGCCGCGGTCATGTCGATCAGCGGGAAGCCGACGCGCAAGGGTGCGCCGTCCGGTTCGCCGACCACGCTCATCACGCCGCTCATGGCCTGCAGGATGGTGTCGCTCGCCGGCAGGCGCGAGTACTCGCCCTCCTGCCCGAAGCCGGAGATCGTGCAGTAGATGATGCCGGGGCGGAGTGCCTCGCAGCGTGCATGTCCGAAGCCGAGTTTCGCCATCACGCCGGCGCGGTAGTTCGACATCACCACGTCGGCCTTCGAGACCAGGCGCTCGACGATCCCGCGTCCGCCCGGGGTGTCGAGATCGACGCCGATGTCGCGCTTGTTGCGGTTCAGTGCGATGAACTGCGCGTTGCCGATGCGCCCGGGCTCGCCGTGCCCGGAGCTGCGCTGCCAGTCGCCCTCCCGGCGCTCGATCTTCACCACGTCCGCGCCCATGTCGCCGAGCAGCGTCGAGGCGTACGGACCGGCGACGCCTTCGGTCATGTCGACCACGCGGATGCCGGCAAGCACCTTGCCCCTGGCCGCCGGTTTGCCGACCGCGACCGTCGGTGGCGCCACGCTCATTCGCGGCGCAGGCCGGCCGACTTCACGACCGCGCCCCAGCGCTGGATCTCGCTCTCGAGGAAGCGCTTCGCCTCGTCGGGCCTGCTGGCCACCACCTCGGCACCGTCGCCGGTCAGCCGCTCGCGTACCGCCGGTTGCGCGAGCGCATCGGCCAGTGCGACCTGCAGCCGCGACATCACCGGCGGTGGCGTGCGCGCGGGTGCCATCACCATGTACCAGCCGACCGCTTCGAAGCCGGGCAGGCCGGATTCGATCATCGTCGGCACCTCCGGTACATGGCGCGACCGCTTCGCGGAGGTGACCGCCACCGCGCGCAGCCGCCCGGCCTGCACCTGCGGCAGCGACGACACCAGCGTCGCGAACATCACCTGCGCATGGCCGCCGACCACGTCGGACAGCGCCGGGTTGGCCCCCTTGTACGGGATGTGGTTCATGCGCACGCCGACCGCGCGCGAGAACATCTCGGCGACCAGCTGCGGACCGGTGCCGACGCCCGCGGACGCATAGGTGATCTCGCCCGGCCGGCCTTTCGCCAGTGCGATCAGGTCGCGCACGCTCTTCACCGGCACCGCCGGATTGACCACCAGCAGGTGCGGCTGCGTCGCCACCACCGTCACCGGCGCGAGGTCGCGCAGCGGGTCGTAGGGCAGGTTGGCCACCATCGCGGTATTGATCGCGTAGGCGAGGTTGGCGAACAGCAGGGTGTTGCCGTCGGCCGGGGACTTCGCCGCGAGGTCGACCCCGATCACCGAGCCGGCGCCCGGGCGGTTGTCGACCACGACCGTACGCCCCATCGTCTGCGACAGCTGGTCGGAAACCGTGCGCGCGATCATGTCCACGCCGGGGCCGGGCGGAAACGGCACGATCAGGCGCAGCGGGCGCCCCTGCGCGACGGCTGCGGCGCTGGCGGTGAACAGGGCGGCGACGAGGACCAGGGTCGGGACGGTGCCCGCGGAAAGACGGCTTGCGGATGCCATGTTCAGGCCTTGCGTTCGTTGCGCGCGAAGCCCTCGAGCTTCTGCTTCCACTCGTCGGAGTGCATGCAGGCAACCCAGGCCTCGGTGTCGAAGCGCAGCCCGGCGGTCAGGCCGGCTTCCATCGCATGGTTCAGCGCGCGCTTGGCCTGCACGACGCCGGTGGACGGGTACGAGGCGATCTTGCGTGCCATCTCCATCGCCTCTTCGACCACGCGCGCCTGCGGCACCACGCGGTTGACCAGCCCGAGCGACTTCGCCTCGGCCGCATCCCAGCGACGGCCGGTCAGCACCAGCTCGCGTGCCATCTGGTAGCCGACCAGGCGCGGCAGGCGCTGGCAGGCACCGCCGCCCGGGAAGAAGCCATGCGTGACTTCCGGCAGCGCGAAGATCGCGGTGTCGGCGGCGATCGAGATATCGCACTGGAGCACCAGCTCGAAGCCGCCGCCCATGCAGTAGCCATTGATCGCCGCGATCACCGGCTTGCCCACGCTGGCCAGCGCGTGGGTCCACTTCGCCATCACGTGCCGGCGCTCGTCGATCATGTCGGCGGTGGAGCCAGCCGAGCGCTCCTTCAGGTCGGCGCCGGTGCAGAACGCCTTGTCGCCGGCGCCGGTGAGCACCAGGACCTTCACGGCGGGATCGCGGTCGAGCCGGGGGAACAGGTCCATCAGCTCGTGGCGCAGCGCCCGGTTCAGGGCGTTGTGCGACTGCGGCCGGTTCAGGGTCAACAGGGCAACGCCCTGCTCGATGCTCAGGGTGTACAGCGGCGTGTCGGCCATCGGAAGGCTCCTCTTGCGGTTCAGCGGGTTGCAGGTTCCAGGCCGGTGGCCCTGATGTCTGCGGCCGCTTCCGGCGACGAGAGGAAGCGGATGGCCCGGACTGCGGCATCCGCATGCAGCGCGCTCGCCGGTACCGCCGCGCTGTAGATCGTGAACTTCTGCAGTTCGTCGGGCAGTGGCGTGATGTGCGCGATGCCTTCGATCGGCATCAGTTCGCTCACCTGCTGGAAGCCCAGTTCGACCTCGCCGTTCGCGATGAAGGTGCCCACGCGCTGGCCGTTGCCGATGAACAGGCATTTCGGCATCACCTCGTCATGGATGCCCAGCCGCTTGAACAGCTCGGTGGTCACATAGCGCCCGCTGACGCTCGCCGAATAACCGATCGAGGCGGCGCGCAGCAGGGTGGCGCGCAGCGCGTCGATCGTGCCGATGTCGGGTGCGGGCGCGCCGGTACGCACGGCGAGCCCCACCATCGAGCGTGCCAGCGGCGCATGGCCCTGAGCCTGCGCGAGGCCGTCGCGGATGAAGCCCTGGACGATGCTGTCGTCGCAGATCACCAGGTCGGCCACTTCGCCGCGCGTGAGCCGGTTGGGGATCGATGTGTCACCGCTGCCGATCGAGGTGGTGACCGTGACGCCGTGCAGGCCGGTGATGCGCTCGACGGCCGGCAGCAGCCGCAGGTGGGCGGCGGTAAACGCGCCGGAGGTCATTACGCGGAAATCGGTGGACATGGCTTCTTCCATGCGTCCAGGCTTCCAGGCGGATAGGGAACGGAAAAGGAAAGGCCAACCGCGCGGGTTGGCCTCGAATATTGGTGGCCAGGGGCAGAATCGAACTGCCGACACGCGGATTTTCAATGTTCGTTGCTTGTATTCTAGCCGATTCTTGGAAGTTATTAAGTCGTTGATTATTTAGGGTTAATTGCTCGCTTCACGCTTCGCACTGTTCCCGCGCTTTCCCGCGGTTTGTGTAGTTTTCTGGGCTGGATTACACAGGAACTACGCCAGCCCCATCCCGATCCCGTCCCGCCGTTCGCCTAGCAGGCGGCGCCGAACGAACTATCAGGAGCGACCCATGAGCTACTACCGGACATTCAAGCAGGCGGCTCCGAGCCGAGTTAATCCGCCAGTGGAAGGAGTGGGAGCGATTGACCGGCCGGAGGGCGGAGAGGCAAGTGGTTCGCTGAATGCCCGCAAAGGGGGGACTCGGGGAGATCTCCAGCATCTCTAGTCAGGCGCATGACGCACGTTGCAGTTGTTCTTTTGGTACTTTCAAACGCCCCTGCAAGCCGCGGCGAGTTGCTGTCTTCAGGCGGCAAGCCTCGCGCCGATGCGCTCAGCGCCAACGGATCCACCGCCAGCGGCGCCCGGCTCCCGTAGCAGCAGAGCCGCTCGAGCTTCGCGCGCTGCCCGGGCTTGATCGACACGCCCGCGTGCAGCGAGAACCCGCCGGCCTGGGCCGCACCGCTGCGCCCTTCCCCCTCGCCCTCCGCGGCCACCGTCTGCAGCGTGAACACCTTCTGCCCCGCTCGTGGCCCCGTTGCAATCCGCCAGCGTCGATGACCTGAAGCACCTGACGCTTGTCCGCGACGTCGAGTTCCTCGATGGCCGCGAGACGACCAAGCTATGGCGAAATCCTACCACTTGCGGTCGATGGGGCCGTCGGCCCGACGTTTGAGCCGAGCGGTGGCGCGCCTCGCGGTTACGTTTCTGCCCTTACCGTGCGTGTTTCAGCCCGCGTGTTGCAGAAGGCGCCCGATCAGCCTGCAGCGTCTCCGGCTGTTACCGGCTTGGCTTACAGGGGCGTTTGAAGGTAGTCTTCTGCCGGCGCATGCGGCACGGAAGCGCCAGGCCAAGCTGCGTGAAACCTTCAAAGGAGACTTCCCATGGCCGGTGCGGAGACGCCGACTGCATTGAACGGGGCGGGCATCGCTGCCAAGGCGATCGAGGTCGGCACGCTGATGGCCGCCAAGCCCTATGTCTGGAACGGCAAGACGACCGACGGCTTCGACTGCTCGGGGTTCGTCACCCATGTCTTCAAGGCGCTGCTGCCCTCGCAGGCCACGAGCTTCGAGCTCGACGTGGCTGGGTTCAAGACCAGCGCACTGTTCGAGGATGTCGCCGCGGGGTCTCAAGCCGCGGGCGACCTCGTCATCTTCCCCGGGGGGGCGGGCGCCGTGAATCACATCGGCATCGTGCTTGACGCCACGTACTGGATCGGCTCGCAGTCCAGCACCGGCGTCGCGAAGGTCAAGTTCTCAAATACCTATTGGGGACAGCGCACCAAGGTCTTCCGGCGGGTGAAGGCCCTGTCGGTGGCCGCCATGGGTGCCGGCCGCGACGTCCGCCTACGCCTCGCGTGAGCCCGCGGCCAGCCTGGCTCGCTGCCGCGACGTGGCTGCTCGCCGCGGCGGTGCAGGCCTCCGGGGTGGAGTCGGCCGCGTGGACCGAGCCGCGCGACTGGCAGGTCATCGCGTTCCGCTGTCCCGCCGGATGCAGCGAGCCGCTGCGGCGCTTCCTGCAGGCGACGGTCGGGCAGCGCGTGCGTATCGAAGCCGCCGGCCTTCGCGCCGGGTTCATCGACGGTTGCGACGGCCAGGTCGAGTGGGCGCGCGCGCGGCGTCCCGCCGCTCAAGTTGCGGCCGAACTGGATGCCGCAGCGCCTCCGGGGCGCAAGGTCGGGGCGCGAACGCTCCAAGGCGCGGGCGCGAAGGTCTGGACCGCGGTCGCGCTGTGCCGTGCGCCTCCTGGCGAGGCCCTGCCGATGGCGCGCCTGATCCAGCCCAAGCCGGGCGTGCTGCTGTGGGTGCAGGAGGAGCAGGCCGTGCTGGAGTTGCGCTGAAGCCGCCGCCAAGGCCACTTCAGGCTCTCGATCAGCGCCACGCACGCTGGGTCGCAGGCGAGTCCTGGAGTCGACGCGCGCGCCTTCTCAGGGCACCGTAGCGTTTGATCCCGAGCTGCGTGGATCCAATCCATGCGAAAGCGAGTACTTCGCGCTGATCCCTCCGAGCGTCTGCTCACGACGCTTTCGAGGGGAGAATACGCGGATATGCTGCCGTTACCGCGGCCAGCGCGCCGTGCATCGACGTATCGATTCGCAGCGTTCCGCCGTCCGCCGTCACCGGCGCCAGGTGGCTCGTCAACTTCGCCGTCAACGCGCGCCGCACGTTGTTTAATGCGGGCGAGGAAACATCCCTCCATGCCCGGATCACTCAACCCGAACCAGTTCTGCATAAGGTGGACGCGCAGCATCACTTCCAACGGGTAGGGCTGCCGACCATGGCCGGCCTTCGGGTAGACCGGAGTGATCTCTCCGGTCAGCGCCTTCCAGGGAATGACCTGATCCATTTCTTCAAGGAACAGCTCGCGGCGCGTCTTCTTTCGCTTGCCCGCGTGCTCGGCATCACTGAAACTCATCTGGCTCATCGGCTTGCCCTTTTATCCGCTGATGGTTCGATGAAATCACATTTCGTGTGACTTGTTCAGACTATCCCTAGGGAAGGTCTGAACAAGTCATGGATGATGCGCGCCGGTTCCGAATCGTGGCGCGAATCGCGTCGGCGGGCAGCCTGAGCCACCGAAACCGTTCGATGTAGTTGCCGTTTTTGCTC
>CAIQON010000330.1 GCA_903873475.1 uncultured bacterium | reverse complement strand
GAGCAAAAACGGCAACTACATCGAACGGTTTCGGTGGCTCAGGCTGCCCGCCGACGCGATTCGCGCCACGATTCGGAACCGGCGCGCATCATCCATGACTTGTTCAGACCTTCCTTAGGTATCGCTATAGCTGCCGAGGGCGGCCTTTGGGCCGTCAGCGCGAGCAGCGGTGTCACCGGTGGCGCCTGTGGCGGCATCGCGGTGGGCGGCAACACGGCGACCGTCCTGGGCATCATTCCCGTTGGTGGCGTAATTCCCGTTACGTTTGGCGCCGCAGCATTTGGCACCGGCGTATACATCGGCTACAACATCGGGCAGCAGACGGGCTTTCATGATTGGGCCGGCGAGATGCTGGCTCCTCTCGTCCCTAACTGGCTTCTGTAACTGGAACAGCAACCGGTGATTGCCCAAGGGCTTCACTGGTTGATCCTCGTCAGGTCAGACGCCGCGTGATTGATGGTCAGCATGCCGCAGACCGTAATCCGCCATCAGGATGTATTACATAGACATGGGAGAAGAGCATGGAAGTCATTAACCAGGACTGCTTGACTGCTGTGAGTGGAGGGGTACTCGGAGATTACGAGGCGCCTATCGGAGTTAGTATGCTTTTTGGATCGTTGTCGCTCGCTGGCAGTTCGGGCGTGTGTTCCGGCGCCGTAGCGGGCGTGGCGGGTCCGTCAACCGTCTGCACCGGCCTCGGTCTGGGCACTGCCGGTACCGGTGGCATCCTGGTGACGGGGACCGCAACGACGGGCGGCGGCGTGCTTGCTGGTGTCGGCGTGGTGCCAGTGGCGACCTGCGTGGCTGCGGCTGCTGGCGGCTACATGATCGGAGACGCGATCGGACGGGAGTCGGGCTTTCATGAATGGCTTGCCGGCAAGCTCACGCCGCTATTCATGTAGCACCCGGGACTTCCAGGTTTGTTTGTTGGTAACCGGCACGTGAGCACGACGGGTGGGCTGCAGTTCACAGGCCCACCCGTCATCATGGCGTCACGAACCTGCCCGATCCTTCTCATTCCCACCTGCTTGATGGTTCGATCGCTGACACTGGACTGCTGTTGGCGCTGACACGTACTCGGAGCCTGGCGGGCTTCGGCCACCGACAGACCAGCCGCCCCACCTCCGACCGCCATTGGCGCCCTGCGCTCCGCGCCTTTACCGCCCGATGCCCCTCAGCACCCGCACCACGCCACTGCCCGCCCCCGATAGCGAGGGCCGCGAGAACCGCGACCGAGAGCCAGGCGACGGTGGAACGCTGTTCCGCAGCGAAGTCATTCAGGCGCGGCGAGGCGAATGGCTGGGTCGTATCCGGCTCGCGCGTCCCTTGAGCTTCACCCTGATGACCGCGGCCGCGGTCGCGATGACCGCTGCCCTCGTCGCCTTCGCGGTCTGGGGGCAGTACACCCGCAGCGTGACGGTGCCTGGCGCACTGGTGCCCGAAGGCGGAACCATGGACATCGTCAGCCTCGAGCCCGGCACCGTGGTCGAGGTGCTGGCACGCGAAGGCGACGAGGTCCGGGCCGGCCAGCCGCTGGTTCGCCTCACTGCAGAACGACAGGTTGGCGCGGGTTCGCTCGGCCTGCTGCAGATCGCCGCGCTCCGGCAGCGTGCGGCCACCCTGGAGATCGAACGTCGTCTTGGCGAGCAGCAGGCAGCCCTGCGCGTGGCTGCGCTCTCCGATCGCCTGCGCAGCCTTCAGGCCGACCACGCGAGCCTGGTGGGCGAGCTCGAATCGGCCCGTCATCGCGTTCGACTGGCTGCAGCAACCGTGGAAATGTTCGCCGATCTTGCGGGCAAGGGATTCGCCTCGAAGCTCCAGTCGCAGCAGCGACAGGAGGAACTGATCGATCAGCAGCTGCGCGAACGCAACGCGGCTCGCTCGCTTGAAGCGAACGAGCGCGAGCAGCAGTCGGTGCAGTCCGAGTCCACACTCACGAAAACGCAACAGGACATCGCGCGATCCCAGCTCGACCGGCAACTGGCGACCATCGTGCAGGAGGAGAGCGCGCTCACCGGCCGCTTTGGCTGGGCACTCACCGCGCCGAGGGCGGGCCGCGTGTCGGCACTCACGGCGGTGGCCGGTCAGTCGATAACCGCTGGCACCGCGCTCGCGACACTCCTGCCCGCCGAGGCCGACGCCTCGGCGCTGGTCGCCCACCTGTATGCCCCCAGCCGCACCGCTGGCTTCGTGGAACCCGGCCAGCAGGTGGGGCTCCGCTATGCGGCTTATCCGTACCAGAAGTTCGGCATGCACGCGGGGCGCGTCACCACGGTCAGCCGCACGCCCGTCAACCCCCAGGATCTCCCGCCGGGACGCGCGCAGGCACTGATGGCCGCCGGCGGAGGCCAGGAGCCGTTGTACCGCGTCACCGTGGCGCTGGCGAGCCAGACGATCTCCACCTACGGCACACCGCAACCGCTGAAATCGGGCATGGCGGTCGAGGCGCAACTGCAGCAGGGGCAGCGCGCGATCTGGGAGTGGGTGCTCGAGCCGGTGCTCGCGGTGTGGAAATCCAGGCCGTGAACTCCGCCGGCTGCGCGACGACGCGTTTGATGTCGAGCCATGACCGCGCGTCCACGGCGGGCATCGGGTCGAGGGCACCCGATCGCACGGCCGCGGTACGCCTCCCCCGCGACACCAAAGCGGCTCACCGATGATCCGTACCGTCCTGCAGTCGGAGGCCGCCGAGTGCGGTCTCGCCTGCCTCGCGATGGTCTGCAGCGCACACGGGCAGCAGAGCGATCTCTCCGAGCTGCGGCGTCGGTTCTCCCCCGGGCTGAAGGGCCTGACGCTTGCGCAGCTGATGGACTACGGCAGGACACTGGGCCTCGCCGGACGCCCGCTGAGACTGGAACTCGAAGAGCTGCCGCTGCTGCGACTGCCGTGCATCCTGCACTGGGATCTCAACCATTTCGTGGTGCTCGTCAAGGCCACACGCAAGGGCATCGTCATCCTCGACCCGGCGGTCGGGCGACGCAGTCTGGGGTTGCAGGAGGTCTCGCGACACTTCACCGGCGTCGCGCTCGAACTGACGCCGACCGAGCGCTTCCGGCCGCAGGACACGTTCCCGCGCATCGGCATCTCGGAACTGACCGGCACGGTCACCGGACTGCGACGCTCGCTGCTGCAGATCTTCCTGCTCGCCCTGGCGCTCGAGGCTTTCGCGATCACCGCGCCGTTCATGAACCAGCTGATCATCGACGACGTGCTGGTCAGCGGCGACCATAACCTCCTCACGATCGTGATCGCTGGATTCGGGCTGCTGCTGGTCTGCCAGACGCTGATCGGCCTGGCGCGCTCCTGGGCGGTGATCGTGCTCGGGCAAAGCCTTGCACTGCAATGGATGGGCAACGTATTCGCGCATCTGCTGCGGCTACCGGTCGCTTTTTTCGAGAAGCGCCATCTCGGCGACATCACCTCGAGGTTCGGATCGATCGCCGCGATCCAGCGCGTCGTGACCACCGCGGCCGTCGAGGCGCTGCTTGACGGCATCATGGCGAGCGCTGCGCTGGTACTGATGTTCGTCTATTCGCCGTCGCTGGCGTCTGTCGTGCTCGCGGCGGTCGCGGCATACGCGCTGCTGCGATGGGCCAGCTATCGGCCGTTCCGGGACGCCGCCGCCGAGCGGCTGGTGCTGGCCGCCAGGGAGAACACCTGTTTCCTCGAGACACTGCGTGCGATCACGCCGCTCAAGCTGTTCGGGCGTGAGCACGAACGGCTGGCAAAGTGGCAGAACCTCGTCGTCGAGGTCGAGAACCGCGACCTGCGAACCGCGCGCATGAGCATGGCCTTCGCCACTGCCAACGGCTTCATCTTCGGCGTGGAAAATCTTCTCGTGTTCTGGCTGGGCGCGAGCATGATCATGGATGGCCAGCAGGGCGGCGCCGTCGCCTTCACCGTCGGCATGCTGTTCGCGTTCATCGCCTACAAGGGCCAGTTCACCGGGCGAGTGTCGCGCCTGATCGACTTTCTCGTCGAGGCAAGGATGCTCACCCTTCACGCGGAGCGACTGGCCGACATCGTCCTGGAACCGCCTGAGCCGGACGACATCCCCGACAACGAGCTGGCGCATCTCCAGCCGTCGATCGAGCTGCGTGACGTGAGTTTCCGGTACTCCCCGGGAGAGCCCTGGATACTGCGAAACGCGAACCTTCGCGTGGAAGCGGGTCAGTCCGTCGCCATCACCGGCCCCAGCGGCGCGGGGAAGACCACCGCGCTGAAGATAGCGCTTGGTCTTCTGGAGCCCTCGGAGGGAGAAGTGCTGTTCGGCGGGCTACCGATCCGGCAGGTCGGACTGCGAAACTACCGCCGCCAGGTCGGCACGGTCATGCAGGAGGACACGTTGCTCTCGGGCAGCCTCGCCGACAACATCTCGCTGTTCGATACCCAGATCGATCTTGCGGGTGTCGAGGCGTGCGCCCGGCTGGCGGAAATCCACGACGACATCGTCCGCATGCCGATGGGCTACCAGTCCCTCGTCGGCGACCTTGGCAGCGGTCTGTCGGGCGGACAGAAGCAGCGCCTTCTGCTCGCCCGGGCGCTCTACAAGCGGCCGCGCGTACTCGCCCTCGATGAGGCCACCAGCCACCTCGACCTGGTCAACGAGCGGGCCGTGGTGGCGCGAATGGGCCAGTTGCAACTGACACGGCTCGTCATCGCGCACCGTCCCGACACACTGGCTGCAGCCGAGCGGCTGATCGTCATCCAGGCGGGTCAACTCACGGAAATCACCCGCGAACCGCCCGCGCCGAAGCCGGACGCGGCGCCCGCCGCAGACGCGCCCGTCCGCCCCGCGCACGGCTCGCCGTAGAATCAGGGGTCAGCGCCAATACCGACGATCGCCGAGTCCGGTGTGCGCGGCCGGGCAGCGAACTCGCCAGGGCGTTGCAGTCCACCGACCTCAGACCGAGCTTCGCCGGCGAGGGCGCGGAACCGGAGACAGGGACTTCGCACATGCAACTCGAACGCTCGACCCTGACTGCGATCAGGCTGCCCTACCCTCGCCCCATCCACTGGAAAGATACGGTGGAAGAAGGCTGCGAGTTGATGCTGCTGCGCCTATTCACGGATG
>CAIQON010000329.1 GCA_903873475.1 uncultured bacterium | reverse complement strand
CTGACGATGCCGATCACGGACCGGTTGACCGGGGAGATCGCCAAGGCGCAGATCTTCGTGGCCGCGCTCGGGCATTCGAGCTACACCTTCGCCGAGGCCACGGCCACGCAGAACGTGGTCGACTGCGTATTCCGGCGAACGTGACCGATGATTCCGGTGATCGTGACCGATGCGGATTTATAGGCACTGCGTAGTTCGGATTGTAGGGTGATCGGTCACGATGTTGCTCCCGGGGGTGCCTATTCCGGGGGTTTTCGGGGTTGCCGGGTGGCCGGCCGGCGCATCGATTCGCCGGTCAGGTCGATGCGCTGGATGCGCTGCATCAGTCGATCAAGGATGGCGTCCGCGACGGTGGCGTCGCCGAGCCAGCCGTGCCAGTGATCGATGGGCAACTGCGTGGTGAGGATGGTGGCCTTGTGGGCGGCGCGGTCGTCGATGATTTCGAGCAGGTCGGAGCGCATCGTGGTGTCCACGGCCGCCACGCCCCAGTCATCGAGCACCAGCACGTCGGTCTTGGCTAGCGCCTGCAACCACCGGGCGAAGCCGCCGCTGGCATGCAGGGCGCGTAGCTCCTCGGCTAGCCGCGGCACGCGCAGGTACAAGGTCGTGTGGCCGGCACGGCAGGCGTGCTGGGCGAGCGCGCAGGCGAGCCACGTCTTGCCCACGCCGGTGGGGCCGGTGAGCAGGACAGTGTCGCCCCGTGTCACCCACCCGCTGGTCGCCAGGCCGATCAGCCCGGCCCGGTCGATGCCCCGGCCGGGTCGGGCATCGAGGTCTTCGATGCTCGCCTGGCTGTACTTCAGTTTCGCGCGCTGGAGCAGGCGCACGCGCTTGCGGTCTTCGCGCAGGTGCACTTCGCGCTCGACGAGCAGCGCGAGACGCTCCTCGAAGCCGAGCTTCTGGATGCCGGGGCGAGTGGCTTGTTCCTCGAGCGCTGCGGCGAATCCCACGAGCTTGAGGGCGCGCAGTTGGGCGATGGTCTGGTGGTTCATCATCGTGCCCGCCTCACTGGTAGTAGCCCGGTCCGCGCACGTTCTCGTGCGCGGGGCTGCTCCATTGCGCAGCCTCGCCCGCCAGGTCGAGGCGGTCGCGGTTGTTGTCCAGGATTTCCTTGACCACCCGGTAACGGAAGGCTCCCGCGCGCAACGCCACCCCACAAGCCGCCTCCAGGCGATGCGCGCCGTGGCGGCGCGACAGGCTCAGCAGCCCCAGGCAGCGTCGGTAGCCGTGCTCCGGATGCTTGTGCTCGGACAGGATGCGGGCGATTACCTCGGCGGTGGATACCCCGATGCGCTGCCCCCACTCGATCAGCCGGCTCGGCGTCCACTCGCGGTGGGCTCGATGGGCCGCTGGCAGGTGCTCGGCCACCGTGGTGAAGCCACCGACGCGGCTGCTGCGCAGGTGGGCGGCCACGCGCCTCCCGCCGTACAGGCACTCGACGCCGGTGGTGTCAAGCGCACCTGCAGCGCTGCACCGACCAACGCATGGGGCACGCTGTAGAAGTGCCCGTCCACCTGGACGTGGTAGTCGATGTGGACCTTGACGCTCTTGTAGCGCGCGATCTCGTAGCGGGGGCCGGGCAGCGGGGTCAGTGCCAGTCGGTCGAGCTCGGCGAAGGCACTGGCACGAGAGCCCGGCAGTCGCTGGAAGGGTCGATCGTTGAGCGCAGGCAGCAACTCGGCAATCGCCTCATCGAGCTCATGCACGCAGCCGAACTGGCGGTTACGCAGCCGCGCAAGAATCCAGCGCTCGACCACCTGCACCGCCGACTCCACCTTCGCCTTGTCCTGCGGCTTGAGTGGACGTGCCGGCAGCACCGAGGTGCCGTAGTGGCGGGCGAAGTCCAGCACCGTATCGCTCGCGCGCGGCTCGTAGCGGTCCGGATCGGCGATCAAGGCCCGGGCGTTGTCCGGCACGATCAGCTGCGGCACGCCTTCGATGAACTCCAGCGCGCGCACCATCGCGCCGATCCAGTCGCCCAGCTTCTGGCTGGGCGTGGCGCAGGCGAAGGTATAGCTCGAGGCGCCCAGCGCGGCCACGAACACGCTGGCGCGTCCACCATCGCGCAGTCCGATCGTCGGCCCGGCATAGTCGACGAACAGCTTCTCCCCGGCTCGGTGCACCTGGCGCATCGAGCGCTTGAGCGTCTGCGAGTAGGCGCGGTAATGCTCGAAGAACTGCGTGCGGCCCCAGGTGCGCTCGCCGGCATGCGCCGCCGTGTACTCCTGCCACAACAGCATCAGCGTCACGCCCTTGCGCGACAGTTCGCGGTGCATGCGGGCGAAATCTGGCAACGCGATACCGCCGCGTCTGGACGTCGGCACCAGCAGCCGGCTCTGCAACTGCGGCTCCTCCAGGTCGCGGACCGCGTCCCAGTGCAACAGGCCCGCCGCCGCGGCCAGCCCGACGTACTTTGCCACCGCTCCCTTGGAGATTCGCAGCGCGCGTGCCGTCTGCTCATGCGACAGCTTGGCCTCCAGCTTCAGGCGAAGTGCTTCCTTGATCATGCGTAGGTCCATCCTCTTTGCGGGCACCGCTCCTCCGGTCAAAAGGACCGGACGATACGTGCCCTGGTTGAGATCTACGCAGTGCCGTCCGGCATCGTGACCGACCATTCCGGGAACGTGACCGACAAATCCGGAAACGGCCTCGGATCGGTCACGTTCGGCCGGACTCGCTGGTCACGTTCAACCGGATTGACCGGTCACATTCACCGGATTCGGTGGTCACGTTGCCCCGGAATACCCAGTCGACTGGCTCGGTTCGCACGTGCGCGCGTTCGAGTTCTTCGGCGCGGTGCCGGCCGCGGTCATCCCGGACAACCTGAAGAGCGGAGTTGTGCGCGCGCATCGCTACGATCCGGACGTGAACCCGGCCTACCAGGATCTG
>CAIQON010000328.1 GCA_903873475.1 uncultured bacterium | reverse complement strand
CTCTACCCTTACACGAGGAATGCACCAACCCGATGGATGACATTGTCGCGCAAGCGATGGCCCGATGGCCGGACGTTCCAGCAGTCTACGGTTGGCTGCGCCTGGATCGTCGCGGACGCTGGCTGGTAAAGGGCGAGCCGATCGGCCATAGGCCAACCGTCGACTTCATCGGCCGCAACTACCACTGCGACGCGCAGGGGCGCCACTTCTTCCAGAACGGGCCGCAGCGGGTGTTCGTCGACATCGATCATTTCCCCCACGTGCTCTGGCTGGATGGAACGACCGATGGCCATGCCGCACTGGTCACGCACGCAGGTGCGCCGGTGGCAAGGCCCAGCAGGGCCTGGGTCGATCCTGCCCAGGGCGTGGTCGTCGAGTTCGCCTGGACAGGCTCGGACATGTCCGCGCTCGGCAGCGTGCTCGACCGCGACCTGCCGGCGCTGGTCGACTGCTTCTCGTGCGCAGAGGGCCGCGCGCTCGATGCCGCCGGCTGGGAGCGCCTGCTGGCGGGACATGCGCCGGACACGCGGCTCGCGGTCGGCGATGCCCTTGTCCCGGTCGCGATACTGCCGCCGCCAGACGCGTTCTCGTTCGTGCGCACCCCTCGCCCGCTGCCGGGCGAGGATGCGTGCGCCTGACCCGCGCCCGACACCGCTCACGATGACTGCCCCCAACGCAAGAAGGATCGTCCGCATGACCCAGATGAACCCGCCCTCCGTCGCAATCGTCGGCGCCGGCATGTCCGGCCTCACCTGCGCGCGAGCGCTGCAGGACGCCGGGTTCCGCGTGCAGGTGTTCGACAAATCGCGAGGCGTCGGCGGGCGGCTGGCGACACGGCGCACGGATCATGGCGCTTTCGACCACGGGGCTCAGTACTTCACCGCCCGCGATCCGCGCTTTCGCGCACGCGTCGACCAATGGATCTCGCAGGGTCTGGTGGCCCCCTGGACGCCTGCGCTGGTGGCCATCGACATGGCCGGTGGCCACCCTGTACGCGCCGCCGTGGGGGACGGTACGGTACGCTATGTCGGGCTGCCGGCGATGAACCACATCGGCCGCACGCTTGCCGAAGGCCTGGATGTGCGCACCGACTGCACGGTCACCCGCGCTTGTCGTACCCCAGGCACCCCAGGCACCGGGAGCCGCGCCCAGTGGACCCTGGCCGGCGTCGATGGCAAGGGTGCCGCGGTGGCACTGGACGGCCGTTTCGACTGGCTGGTAGCCGCAACGCCTTCTCCGCAGGCCGCGACGCTGCTGGGCGACGCCGCCGGGTTGCAGGCGCAGGCCCGCTCGCTGCCGATGGTCCCGTGCTGGGCGGTGCTTGCCTCGTTCGCCGCGCCGGTCACAGCCGGTTTCGACGCGGCCTTCGTCAACGGTTCCGCCCTCACCTGGGTCGCGCGGAACAATGCCAAGCCAGGGCGTGATCCCGGCGCGGAGTGCTGGGTCCTGCATGCCGCGCGCGACTGGAGCGAAGCAGCCCTGGAAGATCCGGCCGACGCGGTCTGTGCTCGCATGCTGGCTGAGTTCGGCCGCGTCACCGGATGCAGCAACGCGCCGGTCAGCGCGCGGGCCCATCGCTGGCGCTACGCCGGGCCCGGTACCCGGACCGATCTCGCCTGCCTGTTCGATGCCGGAAGCACCGCCGGTGCGTGTGGCGACTGGCTCGCCGGATCCAGGGTCGAGGGCGCATGCATCAGCGGCCTGGAACTCGCCAGGCGCATCGCAGAGGCAACGGACTGATCGGCGCTGGCCACGGCGTCCGCAGGTGCGCGGCGCCGACGCCGCTGTGGCATATTCATGGTGGTGAACGACGCCCCCATCCCGGCGGGCGCATTTGCCTGGAGGACGTTCAGCATGATGACCATCGTCAGGGCGGCCACCGCCGCCGCAGTGTTGTCGATCGCATGGGTTGCGATGCCAGTGGCCGTGCATGCCGCGGAGGACGCGCGTACCAAGCAACAGGAACTGATGGGTACCTGCAACAAGATGGCCGCACAGAAGGAAGTGAAGGGCGACGACCGCAAGAAGTTCATGAGTGCCTGCCTCAAGGGCGAGGTACCGGTAGCACCGGCCCGCACGCCTCAGCAGGATCGCATGGCCAATTGCAACAAGGAGGCCGGCACCAAGGCGCTGAAGGGCGACGACCGCAAGAAGTTCATGAGCGACTGCCTCAAGTCATAGCACGCCATCGTCGACCGGCTGCGGATCGGGCAGGAATGCTGCGCGATCCGCCCGTCGCTCCTCGACACGACTGATCCTGACGCATCGGACAGACCGGGATCAGGGCCCGACGGCTTCAGGACACCTGCCCAGTCACTCCAGACTGCGCTACTGCCCGAGAAACAAGTACTTCTCACGACAAACCGAGCGCATTCCCGAGCGTTCCATAGGGTCAATCGTCACCCTGTCCGCCCACCACTCCCTAAAAATAGTTTCTTTCAGAATCAATGGCTTGAACTGATTCCGAAAGAAAAAGGGAGAGGACGATAGGCGCGATCCGGTCGGTCTGCTATTCTTTTCTGGCAGCCCACAAGGCTGGCAGATGCAACTCCAGACTGTCGGATCATCGGTTCTCGATCAGGCGACTGCAGATGTAAAGACATCGGCAGTACACCTGAAAGAGAGGTCCGCAGGGCTTCTGAATCGCAGCCGGTCAACGCCCGAATATCGGGAAGGGCCAGGCTCCCGGCACGGTAACCGGCCGGGGCGCTGCGAGTGACGAAGCAGGCGCTGTAACCGGGTTGACCATAGTTGCCGTCGCGGGCTTCGCTATCGACTTCCCAACTGCAGGCTTTTCCGGAGT
>CAIQON010000327.1 GCA_903873475.1 uncultured bacterium | reverse complement strand
CGCAGCCCGCCTCGTCCCGCCGCGGCCAGCGGGACGCGATCGCGTGCACGCGTGCCCGGTCTTCCGCGTCCATCGACTCGGCGCCGATGTTCGCCTTGCGCAGGAAGTCCCGGTCTTCGTTCACCGCCCGCACCCGGCGCGTCAGTTCGGCCTCCATGTCGGCCAGGTTCGCCCGCTCGCCTGCCTGCATCGCGGCGATGCGTTCGCGCAGCAGCTCGACCTCGATGTCGCGGTGCACGATCTCGAACCGGGTGTCGATCAGGTGGATCCGGTCGAAGATCGTCTCGAGCTTGGTGGCCTTGTCGACGACGTGGATAGGGGTCGTCACCTTGCCGCAGTCGTGCAGCAGTCCTGCGATCTTGAGTTCGTAGCGCTGCGCGTCGTCCATGTCGAAGTCGGCCAGCGGACCCTTTGTGGTGTTGCATGCCGCATCGGCCAGCATCGTCGTCAGCACGGGCACCCGCTCGCAATGCCCGCCGGTATAAGGTGACTTGTCGTCGATGGCCTAATTGATCAGGTTGATGAACGACTCGAACAGGTGCTCGAGACGGGAGATCAGCAGCCGGTTGGTCAGCACCACCGCCGCCTGAGAGGCCAGCGACTCGGCCAGGCGCTGGTCGGTGCCGGAAAACGCGCGCACGGCACCCGAGGCATCGCGGGCGTTGATCAGTTGCAGGACGCCGATGATCTCGTCCTCGTGGTTCTTCATGGGCACGGTGAGGAACGACCGTGACCGGTAGCCGGTCTGCGTGTCGAAGCGTCGGGTCCCCGAGAAGTCGAAGCCTGCCTCCGCGTAGGCATCCTCGACGTTGACGGTACGATCCTGGTTCACCGCACAGGCGGCGACGTTGTGCACGTTCGGTGCCCCGTCGTCCTCGAACAGCGGTATCGGCGCGAACGGCACCTCGCGGCCGGTGCTGCCACCCATCGCGATACCCAGCGAGTCGGTGCGGATGATCTCGAACCGCAGCGACCGGCGGTCGTCGGCCAGGCGGTACAGCGTCCCGCCGTCCGCACGCGCGATGTTCTTCGCGGCGACCAGGATCGACTCGAGCAGTCGGTCGATGTCCTTCTCGCGCGACAGGGCGCTGCCGACTTCGTTCAGGTACTCGAGGCGCGCCAGCATGTCATCCACGCCGCCCGCCACACCATCGGGCTGCGTGCCGCCTGTACTGTCCGCCACCCCCATCACCAGCCTCCGGTTACTTGATGCAGACCGCGCGTACCTGCTGGATGTCGGTGATGCCGAGCAGCACCTTCTCGATGCCATCCATCTTCAGGGTGCGCATGCCCTCGTCCAGGGCGATGGCGAACAGGGTCGCGACGCGGGCGTGCTCCTGGATCGCCTTCTTCAGTCGGTCGGTGCCGATCAGCAGTTCATGCAGGCCCGTCCGGCCCTTGTAGCCGGTGCCGTTGCAGGTGTCGCACCCCACCTTGCTGTGGAGCACGATCTCGCCCTTCGGGTTGCCGAAGTGCCGTATCCATTCCTGGCGGATCTGTTCGCGCGCTGCCTCGGGGTCCTTCTTCCAGCTCTCGGTCTGCCTGAGTTCCAGCACGTACTCCTCGAGCAGCAGCCGCAGCTCGTCCTCGGTGGCGACATGCGCCTTCTTGCACTTCGAGCACAGCCGTTTCGCCAGGCGCTGCGCGAGGATGCCGAGCAGCGCATCGGAGAAATTGAAGGGATCCATGCCCATGTCGAGCAGGCGGGAGATCGACTCCGGCGCGCTGTTGGTGTGCAGCGTGGCGAACACCAGGTGCCCGGTGAGAGAAGCCTCGATGCCGATCGCGACGGTCTCCTTGTCGCGCATCTCGCCGACCATGATCACGTCGGGGTCGGCCCGCAGGAAGGCCTTCATCGCGGTGGCGAAGGTCAGCCCGGCCTTCGGGTTCATCTGCACCTGGCGCAGCCCGCGTTGCGTGATCTCGACCGGGTCTTCCGCCGTCCAGATCTTCGTCTCGGGCGTGTTGATGTAGCCGAGCACCGAATGCAGCGACGTGGTCTTGCCGGAACCCGTCGGACCGCAGACGAAGAACAACCCGTACGGCTTGGTGATCGCGCCCTTGAGCAGGGCGAGGTTGTGGTCGGACACGCCGAGCTTGTCGAGCGGAATCGGCTCCCCGCCGGCGAGGATACGCATCACGATATCCTCGACACCGCCCTGGCTGGGGATGGTCGCCACCCGCAGTTCGATGTCGAGCGGGCCGAATTTCCTGAACTTGATCTTGCCGTCCTGCGGCCTGCGCTTCTCGGAGATGTCGAGGTCGCACATGATCTTCAGCCGCGCGGCGATCGCCTGGCGGTAGCTGGCCGGTACCTCGATGTAGTTGTGCAGCGAGCCGTCCTTGCGGAAGCGCACGAGCGTCTTCTGCTTGCCGGGCCCGGGCTCGACGTGGATGTCCGATGCGCCCTGGTGGTAGGCATCGACGATGATCTTGTTCACCAGCCGGACCACCTCGTTCTCGGAGGCCGCCGAGAGTTCGGCTGCCGCCGACCCCTCGTCTTCGGATTCCTGGGACAGTTCGGACAGCAGGTCGCCAACCGACGTGGTGTCGACCGAGACTTCCGCGGCGCCGCCACCGAACACCTGGTTCATCGTCGCGGTGAACTCGCGCTTCGTGGTGACCCGGTAATCGACCTTCGTCTTCGGGAACACGTTGGCGACCTGGCGCGAGCCGCGCACCTTCTCGGGGTCGAGGCAGAGCACGACCAGGCCGTCCTTGCCCTCCTCCAGCGGCAGCCAGCCGCTCTCCGCGGCGAACTCGCGCCGGATGTTCTTCAGCAGGTCGAGCGGCTTCAATCGGTCGGCGCGGAACGGCTCGTACGGGCACTGGAAGAACAGTGCCAGCGACTCGCCGAGCACCGCGACCTTGACCTGGAATTCGTCGAGCAGCACGTCTTCGATGTCGATGTTCTTGCGTCGCGACGAACGCAGTGCCAGCTCCATCTCGTCGGCCGACAGCACGGCGCCCGCGACCAGCTGGTCGTACTTGCCGCGGATCTTGAATGCCGGCTGCTTCTGCCGCTGCAGCAGCGCGATCGCCAGCGTCTCCGCCAGCTGGCGCGCGCCGTCCTCGGCGGCCTGGGAAAAAGCCTGCCCCGTCCGGCAGTTGATCAGCTGAATCACGCCGACCAGCGCCGGCCTGGCTGCACCGCCCGCGCCGGGCGGTGCGTCCCTGAGCGACTCGCACACGGGCAGGACCAGCATCTGCCGGGTACGGTAGCCGGTGCGCTTGTCGACTTCCTTCAGGAAGTGCAGCTGCGGGCTGTAGCGCTTCAGTTCCTCGTCGTTGTAGACGTCTTCGATGTTGACCACGCGCCGGGTGCTGGCCACGTATCCCGCGATGCTCTGCTCGTTGATCGGGAGTTTCAGGTCCTTGAACGAATTCAGGCCGGTCTTCACCTTCGAGACGATCGAATTGCCGTCTTCGGTAGCGAGGTAGATGGTCAGCCGGTCGGCCTCGAACAGCGCACAGATTTCCTGCGACAGTTCGACCATGATCTCGTCGAGTTCGCTCAACGAGTGGATGCGGTTGGTGACCGCCTGCAGGCCCTGCGAGAACCTGAGCCTGTCAGCCATCAGACTCCCGCTACTGGCGGGTGCACCACCCTGCGCCGCAGGCCGGGTTTCGAGAACGCTGCTCATGCTGGATTGTCCCCGGGTCGGAATCGCATCAGGTCGATTGCTTCTTCAGAATTCGAACTGCTGGAGCGTCAGCAGCATCTGCGGCGCGAAACGGCCCGCGCACGACTCGATTTCTTCCATGATGACCTCGTACTCACCCGGCTTCAAGTGCGTGATGTAGATATCGGCCGGCCGCTGCAGCTTTTCGAGTTCGCCGGCCAGCATCGCCGGGCTGAGGTGCTTGGATGCACGCGCGAGTTCGTGCTCCCGGTTGCGGAACGCAGTCTCGATGATGAGGTAGCGGAGGTTCTCGATGCGGTTGACCACCGGCCAGAGGGCATCGTTGACCGTCGTGTCGCCGGTGTACACGAGGCTCGCCCGGCCACTGTCGAGGTGGTAGCCGACCGCCGGGACCACATGGTTGGCCGGCAACGGCGTGATGCTGCGCCCACGCCCAAGGTCGAACGGCTCGCCGAGCGCCACCGGCTCGAAGCGCATCCAGGGACTGAGCGCGTCGGGAATCTGCGTGAAATCCGGCCACAGCTTCCAGTTGAACAGGTGTGCGCGCAGCACGTCGATGGTTTCGGGCAGCGCATGCACGGTGAGCGGCCGCTCGCGCATCCAGCCGACCGTGTCGACCAGGAAAGGCAGGGACGTCACATGGTCCAGGTGCGAATGCGTCAGGAATACCCGGTCGATGCGCCGCAGTTCGTCGATGTCGAGGTCTCCGACCCCGGTGCCGGCATCGAGCAGCACGTCTTCGTCCAGCACGAACGAAGTCGTGCGCAGACTGCCGCCGATACCGCCACTGCAACCGAGCACGCGCAACTTCATCCGGGACATCCGTCTTATCTGGTCGGGAACACGAACACGCCGTCCCAGTCGACCGGCGGGGGAGCGGCCCGGTAGTGGGCCACCCGTTGCAGGTAGAGTTCGTACAGCTTTCTGTCGGGCGACCGCTTCCGGAGATTGAGCAACTGGAGCTCGGCGAGGTCCCAGCTCCGCTTGCGGAGCAGCTTCACGGCCTCCTGGAACAACGCCGCTTCGCCGAGCGCGGCCTCGCCGACTTCTCCCCTGCGGCCGATGGGTTCGTAGATCGACACCGGTTCGTCCTTCCCCTTCACGCGCACCCGGTCCAGTTCCACGTAATGGAACTGCGGTGTCGCACGGTACACCGATTCGCCGACGATGATATCAGCGCCATATTCCTTTGTGATCCCTTCCAGCCTCGACGCCAGGTTCACTGCGTCACCCATCACGGTGTAGGCGAGACGTATTTCCGATCCCATGTTGCCGACGCTCATCCAGCCGGTGTTCAACCCGGCCCCCATCCTTATCGGCGGCCAGCCGCGCGCCTTGAACTGCGGCTGCAGGCCCGCCAGCGCGGCCTGCATCTCGAGCGCGGCCGCCACCGCGTGGGCCGCATGGTCGGGATCGTCCAGGGGCGCGCCCCAGAACGCCATGATGGCATCACCCATGTACTTGTCGATCGTTCCGCGGTGGCGATGGATGATCTGCGTCAGCGGCGTCAGGAACGTGTTCATCAGGGCAGACAGCACCTTCGGATCCATGCCCTCGGCAATGGTGGTGAATCCCCGCACGTCCGTGAACAGCACGGTCAGTTCGCGGCTCTCCCCTTCCATCGAGAAGCGGCCGGGATCCTTCGCCATTTCGTCGACCAGTCCCGGCGGCACGTACTGGCCGAACAGCCCGGTGATCTGGCGCCTGCCGCGCGCCTCGACGAAGAAGCCCCAGGCCATGTTGAAGGTGTAGAGCAGCGCGATCAGCAGCAGACCCGAGGCAATCGGCAGGATCAGGTTGCCGTACTGCCACGCCACGAGGTTCAGGCCGACGGTGAGCGCAGTGGCTGCCGCCGCGAGCGCGCTGGCGCGTGCCGGCGACAGCCGCGGCAGCCAGAGTGCCAGCATCAGGCCGACGCCCAGCAGCAGCAGGCATTCGGCGCCCAGCACGTACGGGGGGCGCTGCCGGATGTTGCCGTCGAGCATCCCGGCGATCAGGTTCGCGTGGATTTCAATGCCCGGGTAGACCGGACCCACCGGCGTCGAGCGCAGGTCGAACAGGCCCGGCGCGCTCGTCCCGACCAGCACCGTGCGCTTCGCGAGTACCTGCGGATCGACCCTGCCGGCCAGCACATCGGTCGCGGAAACGTAGGTGAAGCTGCCGCGTGGCCCGCGGTACGGCACGTAGCTCGCCACCTGTTCGTCGACGGGCAGGCGCAGCGGTCCGACCGACAGCCATTCCAGGCCAGCGTATCCGTGCGACAGCATCGCCTCGGCCGGATAGCCCGGCTCGATCGCCGGCGACCCGAGCAGCAGGCGGACCACGGCCAGCGACAGCGATTCGTAATAGGCACCCCCGTACTCGGCCAGCATGGGCACCCGCCGGGCGACGCCGTCTGCATCGCTCAGCTGGTTGAAATGACCGGCAGATACCACCGCCGCCTGCAGCTCGGGCAGGTTCGCACCATGGCCGGACCAGCGCGTGAACCGGATGTCGCGCCCGCTGAACGTACCCGCTGGCAGCACCGGCTTCGGCAGCGTGCCCACGGCGACTTCGGAGCCATCACGCTCGCTGGCGGCACCGGAAAAATAGTAGCCGAGCACAACCGGGCGGTTGCGCAGCCGGGCCGCGAGCATGCGGTCGAACTCGAGCGCCGGGCGCAGCACGCCGAGCGCCTGCCCGAAGGCTGCATTGCCTTTCAGGTCGCCTGCGGCAAGCGCCTCCAGCTGGCGCAGCCCGGAACTGTCGTCCGGCTCGGCAAAAACGATGTCGAACCCAGCCACCGCGACGTCGTAACGATCGAACAGCTGGTCGACGAGGCGCGCGACCTTGTCGCGCCCCCATGGCCACCGACCCTCGGCCTGCAGGCTGCGTTCATCGATATCGACGACGACGATCCTGGGATCGAGGGTGCCGGGCATGGTCAGCAGCAGCCGGGCGTCGTACGCGATTGCCTCGAGCCGATCGACCGGCGGCACCGGGACCCAGCGCGCGGCGTAAGCAAGGAGACCAGCCACGATCACCAGGCCGGACAGGATACGCGCCCGCCCGCTTGTCATTCCCCGGACGCTCGTGGCCAGCCGCTCATCCGGTCAGCCGGGCTTGTGGAAAAACTCCATCTTGACGCCCGCGAGCTCGATGATGTCGTGGTCATGCAGCTGCCTCGGCTGTCCGTCGAGCGAATGCCCGTTCACGCTCGGGTACTGCGCACCCTCGACATGCGTGATGAAAAAGCCGTGCGGGCGCTTGGTGATCACCGCGACCTGCATGCCCGGCTTGCCGAGCGTGGTGAGGTTCTTCACGAGGTCGAGTTCCTTGCCGGCGCTCGGGCCGGTAAGGATCTGGATTGCCGCCGGCGCCGGCGACGCAGGACGCACTGCCGCTGCAGGTGCAGCAGCGGGCTGCACCGGCACTACCGCCGAGAGCGCGGCCAGGGGCTGCACGTCGCCTGCCGCTGCCGCCTGGCTGGTTGTTGGAGACGACGCCTGCTGGCCAACCACGCCAGTCACCTGGCTGGGCAGCGGGCCGGGCAGGGTCGAGGCTGGATCGCTGTACCCGCCCGGACGCGTTGCGCCTGACGCGGCCGCCGACTGCTGGGCGGCAGGCTGGGACGGACGCAGCACCACGGTCTTCTCGAAGTCGCCCGGCGCAGCCTGGGACGCCTTGTCATTGATGTACTTGAGCTTGTACTTCCCGATCTCGACGACATCGTTGTTCTGCAGGAAGTGCTTCTTGACCGGGTGGCCGTTGACCGTCGTCCCGTTCGTGCTGCCGAGATCTTCGAGGAACGAGTCGTTCAGGATCGTGACGATGGCCGCGTGTTCGCCGCTGACAGCGAGATTCTCGATTCGCACGTCGTTGTGAGGCTTGCGTCCGATGGTCGTGCGTTCCTGGGCGAGAACGACCTCGTCGAGCACCTGTCCGTCCACACTGATGATCAGTTTTGCCATGGCACCCTTTTATACCCTATTTCAGCCAGGACATGAATCGGGATATCCACCCGGCATCGGTTGGAAACCGCTCGTTCACCTGTACCAGCACCACCGACACGTTGTCACGTCCGCCGTAATCGTTGGCTGTCTGCACCAGCTGGTCTGCGGCCAGCTGGAGATTTACCTTGAGCGTGTCGAGCGTACTGTGGATCTCGCCCTCCGGGATCATGTCTGACAACCCGTCAGAGCACAGCAGGTAGATGTCGTCCGGCAACACCTCGTAGCTGTGGATTTCGGTCTCGACCTCCGGGTCCACGCCAAGCGCGCGCGTGACCAGATTCTTGTTCATGGAGTGCCGGGCATCTTCCTTGGAAATCATCCCGCTGTCGATCTGCTCCTGCAGCAGCGAGTGGTCGCGCGTGATCTGCTCGAAACTGTCCCCACGCAGACGGTAGAAACGGGAATCGCCGATGTGCGCGACGGTCACCTGGTCATCGGTGAACAGCGCAGTCACCAGCGTGGTGCCCATGCCGGCGTACTGCGGCTGGTTCTGCGCCGACTGGAAGATGGAGGCGTTGGCCCGGGTGCACTGTTCGCGCAGCACGCGCACCGCACGAAGCACCGATGAGGTCTCGCTGCGGGACGGATCGGAATCGGCAAGTGCCTTGCGTACCTCTTCGCGGATCAGTGCGACGGCGATGCCGCTGGCGACCTCGCCGGCGTTGTACCCGCCCATGCCGTCGGCGAGCACGGCCAGCCCGATATCGGTATCGATGGCGAGGCTGTCTTCGTTGTGGGAACGAACCATACCCGGATCGGTGCTGCTCGCCATCTTCAGCGCTCTGGTCAGGTCGATCATCGGGAGGGGCGCCCGGAAGAGGGCCGGTTGTGGATGGGGAAGGGGGGAAATGACATCATGACAGAGCCTTCTGGCATTCGCGCAGCGCCGCAGCCATTTTGTCGCCGCTCTGGAAGCGCCGCTCGGGCTGCTTGGACAGCGCCACTTCAAGAATCGACATCAGGCAGGCGGGCACATCGGGCCGGATCGACTTGATCGGAGGCGGCGCTTCGTTGGCGATACGGAACATCAGCTGCGCCATCGAGTCACCCTTGAACGGCAACTGCCCGCACGACAGTTGATACAGCATCACGCCGAGCGAGAAAAGGTCGGACTTGCCATCGATCTTCCGGCCGGACAGCTGTTCGGGCGACATGTACGACGGCGTACCCAGCACCATGCCGGTCTTGGTACGGCTGGCATCGGTGATGCGCGCGATGCCGAAGTCGGTGACCTTCACCTGGTCGGACACCGGCTCGTACATGATGTTCGCCGGCTTCACGTCGCGATGCACCACGTTGTTGCTGTGGGCGTAGGCAAGCGCCTCGGCGACACGGGCAACGATGCCGAGCACCGTGTTCAGAGGCAGCAGCGCATCAGGCTTGGTGTGCGCGGCAAGGTCCTTTCCCTTCAGGAACTCCATCGCGATGTAGGCCAGGTCGTGTTCCTCGCCGGTGTCGTAGATGGTCACGATGTTCGGATGGGCCAGACGGCCAGCCGTCTGCGCCTCGCGGAAGAAACGCTCGGTCACCTCGGCCAGTTCGTCGCCTTCGAACTCCTGTGCAAGCGCCATCGTCTTGATCGCGACCACCCGGCCGATCTTCGGGTCGCGGCCGAGGTAGACCACGCCCATAGCGCCCTTGCCCAGCTCTTTCTCGACCTCGAACCGTCCGAGCTTCGGCTTCTCGGCCCCGGCACCCAGGATCAGCGAGCCACCCGCATGCTGCGACGCGCCGCTCCCGAGGATGACCGTGTTCGACATCTGCACGGCGCGCTTCTCGCGCGCGGCGATGTCGCGGAATGCCGGATCGAAGTCGGAGATGTACCTGAACGCCGATTCGGCCTTGTTGTACTGCCGCTTGCGCTCGTAGTCGAGACCGAGGTTGTACAGCAGTTCCAGCACCGACTCGTCGACCGGCAGCTTGCGGAAGCAGTCGAACGCCATGTCGAGCTGTCCCTGCCCCTGGTAACCCAGGCCGAGCATCCGGTTGGTGTGCGCAAGATCGCCATCGGAGCGTTCCTTGCCGCGCTCGGCGACCAGGAACCGCTTGGTGGTGAGCGCCATGTGCCCGATCACCAGAAGCACCAGGGGCAGCATCAGCGGCACCCAGGTGAACTGCGTCGACATCAGCCCGAAATGCACGGCCAGGACGAGCAGGAAGAAGCCTACCGTGACCCCGGCCGCCAGCCCGGCCTTCATGCGCGGCAGCGCGAGCGCCAGGTAGAGCAGCACCAGCAGCACGGCGCCCCAGCGCGCCCAGCCCCCCCACCAGGGCGTGACAAAGAAGTGCTCCTGCAGGATGCTCGACACCGAATGCGCCAGAGCCATCACGCCCGGCATGTCGGTTGCGATCGGCGTGACCAGGATGGAACCGACCCCGGCCGCAGTCGGGCCGATGATCACGATCTTGTCCTTGTACTTCGACGCCGGAATGCGCCCGGTCAGCACGTCATAGAATGAATCGGGCGCGAATGCCGGACGCCCCTCGGCGCCGCGGTACCAGAAGGACTGCATCAGCATGCGCGAATCGGTGCGGATCGACAGCCGGCCCAGCCGCACGCCATTGCCGTACTCGACCTGGATGTCCCGGGGCGCGAGGTTCAGGCTTCTTGCCGCGAGCAGCAGCGCGAGCGACGGCAGGTACTGGTCATAGTGCCGGACGACCAGTGCATCGGCCCGGACCGCGCCGTCGATGTCCAGCTGGTTGTTCAGGTGGCCGATGCCGGCAGCCACAGCCCCGATCTCGGGGAAAGGGATCATGGGCAGCAGCCCCGACAGCGGCAGGTCGAAGGTGTCGACGGCATTGCCGGCAGCGGCGACGGTGTTGCGGGCCACATAATCGGGCAGTGGCGAATCGGGCTTGCCGATCGGCTCGCGGTCGAACTGCTGGAAAAGCATGCCGAGGATCACGTTGCCGCTCTCGCGCACGCTGCGGGCAAGCAGCCGGTCGGTGTTCATCGACGACTCGGTGGACGCGATCAACCCGCGGATCGCGTCAACCTCGGCCGCGGCCGGCGCAGGCAGCCCCTGCAGCGACGGGCTGTCGATCCGCTCGCCCAGCTTCTGGATGTTCGCGTGGCTCACGTTCTTCGACGGATCGAACTGTGGCTCGGTGAAGAACACGGTGTTGCCGATCACCCGGGCCTTGGATTGGGCCAGGATGTCTGTCAGCCGGGCGTGGACATCGCGCGGCCAGGGCCAGCGTCCGATATTGGCGATGCTCTGATCGTCGATGGCGATCACCGCCACCTGGTCGGACGGCTGGGCGGAACTCAAGCGCACGCCCATGTCATAGGCCTTGCGTTCGAGCCCCAGCAGCAGTTCGCTACCGGACAGCAGGATCAGGGGAACACCGACCGCCAGGCCGATGAACCAATCGGACTTCCAGAAGCTGGGGGCTTTCATCCTGCGGTGCCTGTCTGGAGGTTCTTGTCTTCGTATTCGTGTTTCGGAAGCGGATACGACCACGCCGGGTCCGAACGGGTCGGCGTGGGCCGGGCCTTCAGGGAAGCCCTGCGAATTCGCCCTCGAATTCAAGCTGTTTCACCGCGAGGGTACAAAAGTCCCTGATTGACTGGTGATTGTAGCGGGTCCTACGTCATGAGACCAAGCAAAAAAGGGGCTCGCGACTCCCGATATCTGCCAGCGCCCCCCCTCGACGTTGCACGGCGACACGCGTCCGGCGTGTCGGTGCATGCCGTCAGCCCGCGGCCCCGTGGCGCGCGATCAGGTTCCCAGGAAGGCTCCGTTGGCAATGGCCCCGCTCGCCGCGTACTCACCGGCACCGACCTTCTTACCGTCTTCCGGCTTCACCCGCAGCACCTCGATCCGCCCCCCCTGGCAGCCGACGAAGAAACCGGTTTCGGTTACATCCGTCACCTCGCCGACCTTTCCGCGGGTGGCGCCGAAGGTACGGTAGGCATGCTTGCGCGCCTCGAACACCTGCAGTTTCTTCCCGTCCACGGTGGTCCAGGCGCCCGGTGCCGGATTGCATCCGCGGATCAGGTCGTAGGTGAAATCGACATGGCTGGCCCAGTTGATCCGGGCCTCGGCGTCGCGGCACCAGCCTTCGTAGGTCGCCAGCGTTTCCTCCTGCACCACTTCGCGATGCTTGCCTGCGAACACCAGATCGGCGGCCTCGAGCATCGCCGCCACTCCCATCGGGTAGAGCTTGCTGAAGTAGACCTCGCCGATCGTCTCGTCGGGGCCGATGTCGCATTCCTTCTGCAGGATCACCGGGCCTTCGTCCAGGCCGTCGGTCGGCCGGAAGATGGTCAGGCCGGTCTTCTTCTCGCCGCGGATGATCGGCCAGTTGATCGACGACGGACCACGGTATTTCGGCAGCAGCGACGGGTGGTACTGGATGGTGCCCAGGCGCGGAATGTTGACGAAGGCCTGCGGTGCGAACTGCAGCACATAGGCCATCACGCCGATATCCGCGTTCAGGCCGCGCATCGCCGCCTCTGCCTCGGGCGTCTTCAGCGACGGGAACTGGTGCACGGTCAGGCCCTTCTCGACCGCGGCCACCTTCAGCGGGTCGGGCCTGCCGCCCGCCTTTTCCGGGGCACAGAACACCGCCGCGACCTCGTCGCCGCGCTCCAGGAACTTCTCCAGCACGGACTTGCCGAAGTCCTGCTGGCCGATGATCACAACCTCATGGGGGCAACCTCCGTGTTATTTCGGCTTCTTCGGCGGCGCGGCGAATGCGCCGGCCGTCTTGAGCGCGGCGACCTTCTGAGCGTCGTATCCCAGCACCGCGGTCAGTACCTCGTCGGTGTGTTCGCCCAGCGTCGGCGAGCGCTCGATCTTCGCGGGCGACGCGGACAGCTTGATCGGCATGCCGACGTTGTACCACTTGCCGCGCTGCGGATGGTCGAGCTCGACCATCATCTCGCGGCCCTTCACATGCTCGTCGGTGAACAGGTCTTCCGTCGACATGATCGGGCCGCAGGGCACGTTCAGCTCGTTCAGGATGCCCATCATCTCGCGCTTGGTGTGCTTGCGGGCGAACTCGCCGAGCATCTCCCAGATCGAGGCCTGGTTGCGGCGGCGCTCGTCGATGGTCGAGAAGCGCGGGTCGGTGTCGAGGTCGGGTTGGCCGAGGTCGGGCCCGATACGCCTGGCGAGCGCGGCCCAGACCGCTTCCTGCACCACCACGTAGATGAAGTCGTTCGGCCCACCCGGCGCGCAGCGGATCGCGTTGCCGAGCTGGCCACCGCCGGAATCGTTGCCGGCACGAGGCGTCTCGCCCATGCCCTTGTGCGTGCCGACCGAGTACTCGGCCAGCGGCCCGTGCCACAGGCGCTGGTGGTCGCGCCACTTGACGCGGCAGAGGTTCATCACGCCGTCCATCATGGCAACCTCGACATACTGGCCGACGCCGTCGCGATCGCGCTGGTGCAGTGCTGCGAGCAGGCCGATCGCCAGGTGCAGGCCGGTGCCGGAGTCGCCGATCTGCGCGCCGGTGACGAACGGCGGGCCGTCGGGCACGCCGGTGGTGCTCATCGCCCCGCCCATCGCCTGCGCCACGTTCTCATAGGCCTTGAAGTCGGCATACGGGCCCGAGGACCCGAATCCCTTGATCGAACCCATCACGATGCGCGGGTTGATCTCGTGCACCTTCTCCCAGGTGAAGCCGAGGCGGTCGAGCACGCCCGGGCCGAAGTTTTCCATCACGATGTCGCAGGTCTTCAGGAGGTCGGTGAACACCTGACGGCCCTCGGCGGTCTTCATGTTCACCGTGATCGACCGCTTGTTGCAGTTGAGCATCGTGAAATACAGGCTGTCGGCCCCGGGCACGTCGCGCAGCTGGCCGCGCGTCGCGTCGCCCTGCGGCGGTTCGAACTTGATCACGTCGGCCCCCATCCAGGCGAGCAGCTGCGAACAGGTCGGGCCCGCCTGCACATGGGTCATGTCGAGAATGCGAACATCCTTCAGAGCTTGCATGTCACCTCCTGTGCGGGG
>CAIQON010000326.1 GCA_903873475.1 uncultured bacterium | reverse complement strand
GTACTGAGGACCTTCACCGTGGCTGCATTTACTCCCGATCCGTTCCCGCCCGGCAAGGCCTACAGCAAGGGCTTCGAGATGGTCGGCTACACCGACCTGCAGGGCCGCCCCGGCTTCAAGATGGCGTTGCACCGGGTACCCGGCAACCCGACCACCGGCGCGGGCGAGCGCTGGTACCTCTACACCGCGCAGTTCTGGTGCAGCGGCTTTTCCATCATCGAGGTGACCGATCCGGCGGCCCCGCGCTTCGTGCGCTACGTGGAAGGCACGCCGAACACCTGGACGCTGCAGGTGCAGATCGCCGAAGGCCGGATGATCACCTCGATGGAGCGGATCATGCCGGGCTGGGGCGACGTCCCCGGTGCGCCGTTCGGCGAGGGTTTCCTGATCTGGGATCTCGCCGACCCCGAAGACCCGAAGCTGCTCGGCCACTACAAGACCGGTGGCAAGGGCACGCACCGCAACTTCTACGCTGGCGGGCGCTACGTGCACGCCACGGCGCTGCCGGTAGGCTACGAAGGCCATATCTACCAGATCGTCGACATCAGTGACCCGGCCAACCCGCGCGAGGTCTCGCGCTGGTGGCGCAAGGGGCAGTGGACGGCTGGCGGCGAGACCGACGCACCGGCCGACACCGCGCTGCATGGCGGCGCCTACGTCAAGGGCGATCGCGCCTATCTGCCGTACAGCGGCGGCGGCTTCGTGATCCTCGACATCTCGGACGTGACGAAGCCAACGATGATCAGCGACCTGCCGTTCTCGCCGCCGTTCGCCTCGCGCATCGCCGTGCATACCGCGTTGCCGCTGATGGGGCGTCCGCTGGTGGTGGTGAACTCCGAGGCGATCGCCGAGCGCTGCGACGAGCCGCTGCAGTTCGCCGCGATCATCGATGTCGCGGTCGAGACGCGCCCGCGGCTCATCTCGCTGTTCCCGCTGCCGATTCCCCCGGAAGACGCGCCGTACAAGAGCTTCGCGCACCGGGCAGGCCGCTTCGGCCCGCACAACCAGCACCAGCCCCAGTACCAGGACATCCTGTACCAGGACGAGAACACGGTGTTCATCACCTGGTTCAACGCCGGCCTGCGGGTGTACGACATCTCGATCGAACGCCAGCCGCAGGAGATCGGCTATTTCATTCCGCCCGACCCGCTGGTGCAGCGCGGCCCGCTGCCCAAGACCGGCCTGGTCACGCAGTCGGAGGATGTCGTGGTCGATGCGCGCGGCAACGTCTTCGTGTCGGACAAGAACCACGGCATCTACGTGTTGCGGTTCAAGCGATGAAGGCGCTGGTGCTGGGCGCGTTCGGCGGCCCGCTCGAACTGAAGGACGTACCCGTGCCGGCCATCGGCCCGAATGACGTGCTGGTGAAGGTCGGTGCCTGCGGTGTCGGCCTGACCGTGGTCAACCTGCTCGCGACGCCGGGACGTGTCGACCGCTACCCGCGCATCCCGGGGCACGAGATCGCTGGTGAAGTCGTCGCGGTGGGCGAGGGCGTGCGCACGATCAAGCCGGGCACCCGCGTGACGAACCACTTCTACATGACCTGCGGCAATTGCCGGAACTGCCGCAACGGCCGCGAGACGCTCTGCCTGTTCCCGAAGGGCAACATCGGCCAGAACCGCGATGGGGGCTACGCGGAGTACGTGTCGCTGCCGGAGCGCAACGTGGTGGCGATCCCGGACGGCGTGTCCGACATCGATGCCGCGGTGGCCTCCGATGCGATCGCCACGCCGTTCCATGCCTGCGTGAAAGAGGCGCGGCTGCGCGCGGGTGACAGCGTGCTGGTGATCGGTGCAGCCGGCGGAGTGGGCATTCACATGATCCAGATGGCGCGGCTGTGCGGCGCGCGGGTACTGGCGGCAGATGTCGGCGCCGAGAAGCTCGATTTCGTGCGGTCGGTCGACTCGGCCGACGTCGTGATCGACGCCTCGGCAGGCGACCTCGCCGCGCAGGTGATGGAGCACACCGGTGGCGAAGGCGTCGATGCAGTGATCGACATCGTCGCCTCGCGCGCGACGCTGGCGGCATCGCTGGCTTCGCTGGCCATCGGTGGCAGGCTGGTGATCATCGGTGCGCATCCGCCCAAGGTGTATGGCGAAGACCCGAGCTTCCTGGTCGACCCGATCCGCTTCCTGCACCGCGGCCTGGAGATCCACGCATCGCGCTACGTCACGCTGGCCGAGATCGAACGCACGCTGGAGCTGGTGCGCGATGGCAGGGTGCGCTCGATCGTCACGCAGACCGTGGCGCTGGAGGCGGTACCAGCGCTGCACGAGGCGATCCGCCGGGGCGAGACGCTGGGGCGGGTGGGGATGGTGGCCGGCAGCGCCTAGCTAGACGGCCACGTCCTGCGTCGAGGCCGACTTCGTGCCGGGCAACGGCAGGTTGTCCTCGGCCCGATAGGTGCACACCAGCGAGAACTTCGTCGCTTGCGTGCGGTTCCGCCCGGCGGCATGGAACAGCCGGCAGTGGAACAGCACCAGGTCGCCCGCTGCCAGCGCGGGCGCGACTGCGCTGGCGATCAGCGCCTGGTTGTCTTCAAGATCGGTACGCAGGAACAACTGATCGTCGAGGCGGTCGCGCCCGAAGTTCATCCGGTGCGTGCCGGGGATGAACGACAGGCAGCCGTTCTCGTCGGTCTCGCTGCCCAGGGCGAACCAGGCCGAGATCAGTTCCGGGCGCTGGTATGACCAGTACCGCACGTCCTGGTGCCAGTTGGTCTGGCTGGAGTAGCTGGGCATCTTGGTCATCACGCAGTTGTGGTGCGCCTGCGCCATCAGCACCGATCCGTTGCCACCCGCCGGCAGCATCAGTTCGCGCAGCACCTGCCCGAGTGCGGTTGAGGTCGCGAGCGCGCGGAAGGCTTCGCCGCGGTCATGGGCGCGCAGCAGGCGCCGGACGGTCTGGCCGCCAGGCGTCGACGTCGAGGCGGGCGCGCCGGGGTATCCGACCTCCGCCTCCAGCTCCAGCGGTGGCTGGCGGGTGTCGAGCTGGTGTACGGCGGCTTCGCGTGCGGCAGCGACGAGCTCGGGCGGCGACCATGCGCGCAGCACCAGCAACCCGTCGCGCTCGAACGTGGCGCGCTCTGCCGGGCCGAGCGCCGCCGAGCCTGGCGCGATGGATGCGGAACGCGGCGGGCTGTTCATTCCGGCACGATGCCGGCGCTCTTCACGATGCGCGCCCATTTCGCGGTCTCGCTGGCGACGAAGCGGCCGAGTTCGTCGGGGGTGCTCGACTGGGTCGCGCCACCGAAGTTCACGAAGAATTCCTGCATCTTCGCCGTTTTCGTGGCGCCGCCGAACAACTCCGCCATCCGCTTGATCGCATCTGCAGGCGAGCCCGACGGCATGAACCCGGCGAACCAGACGGTCAGTTCGTAGCCCTTCACGCCGGCTTCGCTCATCGTGGGCAGGTCTGGCAGGATCGCCAGCCGCTTCGGCGTCGACACGGCCAGTGCGCGCAGCTTGCCAGCCTTCACCTGCGGCAGCAGCGTCACCATGTCGGCGATCATCAGCACCACCTGTCCGGAGACCAGGTCGGTCACGGCCTGCGGATTGCTCTTGTAGGGCACGCGCAGGAAGTCGATGCCGGCCATCTCCTTGTACATCTCGACCGAGGCGCGCGACGAGGCACTGCCTTCGCCGAAGCCGAGCTTGCCCGGGTTCTTCTTCGCCAGCGCGGTCAGTTCGGCGATGGACTTCACCGGCAGCGACGGGTGCACCGTGGCGATCAGGCCGGCGGTGCCGATCAGCGAAACCGGGGCGAAATCCTTCTGCTGGCTGTACGGCAGGGTCTTGAAGAGGCTGGCGTTCGCCGCATTGGTCGTGTTGGTGCCGATCAGCAGCGTGTAGCCGTCTGCCGGTGCCCGCGCGGCCGCCTCCGCACCGATGATGCCGCTGGCGCCCGCACGGTTTTCGACCAGTACCGACTGTCCGGTGGCCTCGGTCACATGGGCACCGACCAGCCGGGCGACCGAGTCGGTCGCGCTGCCAGCCGTGAACGGCACGATGAACCGGACCTGTTTCGCCGGGTAGGCCTGGGCCTGGACGCTGCCCGCCCAGAACAGGCTGGCGGGCAACAGGGCGGCAACAGCTGCGGTAGCGAAGATGCGGATCATCTGTGTTCGTCCTTTGTATGCGTGTCGGCTCGAGGCTGCCGATCGCGGGCAAGCCCCGATTATTGCCGGGATAGGGCGGTTCCGCGAGCGGACTGGACAAGCTGCTGCCTGCGGCGAATACCTGCTGCGGCTGGCGGTCCATGGGCTGATGGCGATGCCTGTCCGGTCAGGGCCGGCCGGCCGGGTATCGTCATCCCATGGGATAATTTCATGTCCAGGCCCGTTTTTCGAAGGCATGGGACTCTCCGTCCTCCCTGAAGGCTGCGAGCACATCATGCGCCGGAGCCGTCCCGGCGCGCACGTCCTGTCGATCGAGAGGGTCCTGGCATGGCGCTGACCCCTGCAATCATCGCATCGATGCCCCGCGAAGGAAGGTAAATGGCTCCACCCGAATCCAACGGCAAGGTCGCGCTCATCACCGGGGTTACCGGCCAGGACGGCGCGTATCTCGCGGAGTTCCTGCTCGACAAGGGCTACACCGTCCACGGCATCAAGCGGCGTTCATCCCTGTTCAACACGAACCGGATCGATCATCTCTACCAGGACCCGCACGTGTCCGGCCGCAGGTTCATCCTGCACTACGGCGACCTGACCGACTCCACGAGCCTGATCCGCATCGTGCAGCAGGTGCAACCCGACGAGGTCTACAACCTGGCCGCGCAGAGCCATGTCGCGGTGTCGTTCGAGGAGCCGGAGTACACCGCCAACACCGATGCGCTGGGCGCCCTGCGGCTGCTCGAGGCGATACGCATCCTCGGGCTGGAGAAGAAGACGCGCTTCTACCAGGCATCCACGTCGGAACTCTACGGCCTCGTGCAGGAGAGTCCGCAGAAGGAAACGACCCCGTTCTATCCCAGGTCGCCGTATGCGGTGGCGAAGCTTTACGCCTACTGGATCACGGTCAACTACCGAGAGTCCTACGGGATGTATGCCTGCAACGGCATCCTGTTCAACCATGAGTCGCCCGTGCGGGGCGAGACGTTCGTGACGCGCAAGATCACCCGCGCGCTGGCGCGCATCAAGCTCGGGCTCCAGGAGTGCCTGTACCTGGGCAACATGGATGCGAAGCGGGACTGGGGTCATGCGCGCGATTACGTCGAGATGCAGTGGCTGATGCTGCAGCAGGACGCAGCCGAGGATTTCGTCATCGCGACCGGCGTCCAGTACAGCGTTCGCCAGTTCGTCGAGATCGCCGCTGCAGACCTCGGGCTTTCGATCCGGTGGCAGGGTACCGGGGTCGACGAGGTCGGCATCGACGGCGATGGCCGCAGGATCGTGGCGGTCGATCCGCGCTATTTCCGGCCCGCCGAGGTCGAGACGCTGCTCGGGGATGCGACGAAGGCGCGCGAGAAGCTTGGGTGGACGCCGCGCACGACCTTTGCCGAACTGGTGAAGGAGATGGTGCGGGAAGACCTGCGGTCCGCCGAGCGCGACGAGCTGACCAAGCGGCACGGATACAAGGCCTTCGATTTCAATGAGTAACCTGCTCTTGCCGGGGCACCGCATCTATGTCGCCGGCCATCGAGGGCTGGTGGGCTCCGCCATCGTTCGCCGGCTGCAGGCCGCGGGCTATCTGAACCTGGTGACCCGGACGCATGATGAGCTCGACCTGCTGGACCAGGCGGCAACCACGGCTTTTCTCGCGGCCGAAAAACCTGATGTCGTCGTGCTTGCTGCGGCGAAGGTGGGTGGGATCGTTGCGAACGATACCTACCGTGCGGAGTTCATCTACGAGAACCTGCAGATCCAGAACAACGTGATCCACGGGGCCTGGCTCAGCGGGGTCAGGCGATTGTTGTTCCTGGGCTCGAGCTGCATCTACCCGAAGCTTGCGCCGCAGCCCCTGAAGGAGGAGCACCTGCTGACCGGGCTGCTCGAACCCACCAATGAGCCCTATGCGATAGCGAAGATCGCAGGCATCAAGTTGTGCGCCGCCTACAACAGCCAGTACGGCACCGACTACATCGCGGCGATGCCCACGAACATGTATGGGCCGGGCGACAACTACGACCTGCAGAATTCACACGTGCTTCCCGCGCTGATCCGCAAGATGCATGAAGCCCGGGCCAGGGGGGATGCCCAGGTTGCGATATGGGGGTCCGGTCAGCCGCGGCGCGAGTTCCTCTACAGCGATGACCTGGCCGACGCCTGTGTGTTCCTGCTCGAGAACGCCCAGGCATCGGTCCTCGGCGAGTTCGTCAATGTCGGTTGCGGTGAAGACGTGACGATCAGCGAGCTCGCCATGATGACCGCAAGAGTGGTCGGCTTCGCCGGGCAGCTCGTCTACGACCGATCGAAGCCGGACGGCACCCTGAGGAAGCTCATGGACGTGTCGCGCATCCGTGCGGCCGGATGGGCGCCCAGGGTCTCGCTCGAGCAGGGCATCGCACTCGCGTACGGCGATTTCCTGGCTCGTTACGGCGCAGGCGGTCGCGCGCCCTCGTGAGGGTGTCTGTCCGGATCTTGGCGTTCGCTCGACCGGTCGACCTGGCGCACCCAATGGCGTAGCTGGTCGTGCACGGGCTTTCGAAGATCGGAGTCGCGGCCGGCGTGACCGGATCCAGGGTGCTGCTCAGCGGGCCTGAGCCACGGCGAGCGCATCGCGCAGCACGGCTGCCACGGCACCTGCGATGGCGCTGGCTGCGGTCTTCGCGTCTCCTTCGCTCGCATCGAACAGCAGCTCGAAGCGCGCCGGCCCGGTAAAGACCAGCGGGCTGCTCCGGACCTGCGCGGCCGACCACTCGATGAGGCGCGTTCCATGGTCGGTGCGCAGCGCGCCCTTGGCCCGCAAAAGGCGGGCGCTGCTCGCTGACACGATGCCCGAAAGACTTGTCATCAGGCGATCGATGCGCTCGGCGTCGAATGCGGCCCGTTCACTGCAGGGGTCGTCGAACAGCCATCCCACGCTTGCGGTGGTCCCGGAGAGGGCGGCGTGGCGGGTGCCGAGGCCGGGCAGGTCGCACGCGGGTTCGCGCTCGAGCGTGGTGCCCGCTGCGTGGCTGCCCGCCAGTACCGGCCGCCAGCGTGCCCTCGGCATGTCGAGCAGCGCCGCTGGCACCTGGCCCTCGACCGCCGGGACGATGGCCTGCTTCGGCGGGTACAGGGATTCGACCCAGGCGGCGAATGCCCGGTAGCGTTCGTCGTCCACGAGGTCGCGCTTGTTGGCGACGACGACATCGGCCATCGCGAGCTGGTCGCGCCAGGTATCGTCCAGCGGGTCGTCGTGGCCAGACCCCGGCAACGGATGCCGCGGGTCGGCGACGCACACGACCGCGCCGACCGACAGGGCCTTTGCGAGGCCTGGCTCGGCCAGCGTGGACAGGATCGCGGCTGGATGGCCAAGGCCGGAGGGCTCCAGCAGCAGCCTGTCAGGCCGCACCCGCCGCAGGACATCGGTGACCGCAACCCGAAGGGGCACGTTGGCCGCACAGCAGATGCAGCCACCCGCGACCTCGCGCAGCTCGACCGGGGACGCGCCGGGCTGCACCGCGCCGAGCGTCGTGCCGTCGATGCCCACGATCCCGAATTCGTTGACGATCACCGCCCAGCGCTCCCCGGCCGGGCGCCGGGACAGCAGTTGCCGGATCAGCGTGGTCTTGCCGGCGCCCAGGAAGCCGGTGATCAGGTTGCAGCGCGTGGTCATGCCGTGACTGTAGCCTCGATTGACGACGAAACGAAGCAAGCCTCCGCGATGCGGGCACGGATAGCGCCAGTCGCGGTCATTGGCCGGCGCCTGCCGTGCGGGCGTGCAGCCCTCTTCTTCGACGGAGGCGCCGATTTCCCGGACGTTCGTCTACACTCTCCATGCCATGCATATACATGTCCTCGGCGTCTGCGGTACTTTCATGGGCGGGGTTGCCGTCCTCGCCCGCCAGGCCGGCCATCGCGTGACCGGCTGCGATGCCAATGTCTACCCCCCGATGAGCACCCAGCTCGCGGAGCAGGGTATCGAGCTGATCGAGGGCTTCGAACCCGCGCAGATCCGCCTGAAGCCCGATGTATTCGTGGTCGGCAACGTGGTGTCGCGTGGCAACGCGCTGATGGAGGAGATCCTCAACCGCGGCCTGCCCTACGTGTCCGGGCCGCAGTGGCTGTCCGAGCAGGTGCTGCGCGGCAAGTGGGTTCAGGCGATTGCCGGCACGCATGGCAAGACCACCACCACGGCGATGCTGGCGTTCATCCTCGAGCAGGCCGGCCTGAACCCGGGCTTCCTGGTGGGCGGCGTCGCACACGATTTTCCGGTGTCGGCGCGGCTCGCCAATTCGCAATTCTTCGTGATCGAGGCCGACGAGTACGACACGGCCTTCTTCGACAAGCGGTCGAAGTTCGTCCATTACCGGCCGCGCACGGTCGTGCTGAACAACCTGGAGTTCGACCACGGCGACATCTTTCCGGACCTGGCCGCGATCGAGCAGCAGTTCCACCACCTGGTGCGCATCGTGCCGGGGGCCGGGCGGATCGTCTGGAATGCGCGCTCGGCAGCCCTCGAGCGGGTGCTCGAACGTGGCTGCTGGACGCCGAACGAGTCGTTCAATGGCGCGGGCGGATGGCATGCCGGTGCGCCCGGTGCCGATGGTGCGGTCGAGATCGGCTTCCGCGGCGAGTCGCTCGGGCACCTGCGCTGGTCCCTCGCCGGCGAGCACAACGTGCAGAACGCGATGGCGGCGGTGGCCGCGGCACGGCATGCCGGCATCTCGCCCGGGATCAGCCTCGCGGCGCTGGCGAAGTTCCGTGGCGTCAAGCGCCGGCTCGAGACGAGGGGCATCTCCGGCGGCGTCACGGTGTACGACGACTTCGCGCACCACCCGACCGCGATCGAGACGACGATCAGGGGCCTGCGCGCGCGCATCGGCAGCGCGCGCCTGCTCGCCGTGCTCGAGCCGCGCTCGAACACGATGCGCATGGGCATGCTCAAGGATGCGTTGCCGGCAAGCCTCGGCGATGCCGACCGTGTATTCTGCTACACCGCGAACCTGGGCTGGGATGCGGACGCTGCGCTGGCGCCGCTCGGTCCGAAACTGGCGACGCACGAGCACCTGCCGTCGCTGATCGATGCGATCGCCGCCGAGGCGCGCAGCGGCGACCATGTGCTGGTGATGAGCAACGGCGGCTTCGGCGGCATCCACGAGAAACTGCTCGGTCGGCTGGAACAGGCGGCAAACGGCGGGGGCGGGACGGCAGCGTGAACGACGTCAAGGACCTGTCGATCATCCTCGAGTCGCGGTTTCCGCTCGTCACGATCGAGACCACCGAGGAAGCGCGCATGCTCGGGGTGATCGAGAAGAGCGCCAACCTGCTCGGCTGGGCCTGCTTCTCGTGGTCGGTGGTCGAGGGGCTGCGCCGCACCACGCGTACCGATCGCGTGACCGGCACGAACAACCTGGTCGACGCGCTGCGCCATGTCGACAAGACGCCGCAGAACGGCGTGTACACGCTGCTCGATGCGCATCCCTACCTGCAGGATCCAGGCAACGTCCGGTTGATCCGCGAGATCGCGCAGAGCTATGGCCGCTGTGCGCGCACGCTGGTGTTCGTCAGCCCGAAGCTGGAACTGCCGCCCGAGTTGCATCACCTGACCGCGCGCTTCGAGTTCGCGCTGCCCGATGCAGCGCGCATCCGGCAGATCGTGCGCGAAGAGGCGCAGCTCTGGGAGTCGCGCAACGGAGCCAGGCCAAAGGGCGACCGTGCGGCGATCGCGTTGCTCACCCAGCACCTGGTCGGCATCCCCGTCGAGGACGCACGCCGGCTGATCCGCCAGGGGCTCGACCTCGACGGCGCGCTGAACATGGCGGATGTCGATCGCATCGTTGGCTTCAAGCGCGAGAACCTCGCGGCTGGCGGCGTGCTCGACGTCGAGATCGATACCGGCAGCTTCGCCAATGTCGGTGGGCTGGCGAACCTGAAGCGGTGGCTGAACCTGCGCCGCGCGGTGTTCGCCGGTGAACCGGGCACGCAGGATCTGCCTCCGCCCAAGGGCATCCTGCTGCTCGGCGTGCAGGGCAGCGGCAAGAGCCTGGCCGCGAAATCGGTCGCGGGCACCTGGCGGCTGCCGCTGCTGCGGCTCGACTTCGCGACGCTCTACAACAAGTTCACCGGCGAGACCGAACGCAACCTGCGCGAGGCACTGAAGGGTGCTGCACGGATGTCGCCGTGCGTGCTCTGGATCGACGAGATCGAGAAGGGGCTCGCGGCGGACGACGCCGGCGGGGATGGCGGCGTCTCGAAGCGCATCC
>CAIQON010000325.1 GCA_903873475.1 uncultured bacterium | reverse complement strand
CGGAGATCGGCCGGTCGAGCAGCGACATCGCATCGTAGCGCTCGAGGTAGGTGGTATCCGGCAGCACCAGGTCGGCATAGGCGCACATCTCGGACTGGAACGCATCGCACACGATGATGAACGGGATCCTGTACTGCCCGTCGGCGTCCTTGTCGTTGAGCATCTTCCGAACTTCGGAAGTGTTCATCGACGAATTCCATGCCATGTTCGCCATGAACATCAGCAGCGTATCGATGCGGTACGGGTCGCCGCGCCAGGCGTTGGTGATCACGTTGTGCATCATCCCGTGCACCGCCAGCGGATGCTCCCAGGAGAACGCCTTGTCGATGCGTACCGGCCTGCCCTCGGCATCGATGAACAGGTCATCCGGGCCGGCCGGGAAGCCGAGCGGCGCGCCACCCAGCGGCGTGTCGGGCTTCACCATGTCGGGCGAGTTCGGCACCCGGGCAATCACCGGCGGCGTCCCGCGCGGATACGGCGCCTTGTGGCGGAAGCCGCCCGGCCGGTCTATCGTGCCGAGCAGCGTCATCAGGATCGACAGCGCGCGGATCGTCTGGAAGCCGTTCGAGTGTGCAGCCAGCCCGCGCATCGCATGGAAGGCCACCGGGTTGCCGGTGACGCGGTCGTGCTTCACGCCCCAGGAATCGGTCCAGGCGATCGGCAGCTCGATCTTGTGGTCGCGCGCCATCACGCCCAGTTCGGTCGCCAGCCGGCGGATCGTGTCGGCCGGGATGCCGGTGATGCCGGCCGCCCATTCAGGGGTGTTCTCGACCAGCCGTTCGGCGAGCAGCTGGAAGGCCGGCTTCACCGGCGTGCCGTCGTGCAGCCGGAAGCTGCCGAACAGTTGCGGATCACTGTCTCCGGCATGGTTGACCACCGGCTTGCCCGTGTGACGGTCCCACCAGAGCTGGTCATGCTGGCGGAACGCATTGGCGTGGGCAGCGCCCCCACCCGACACCGTCATCCCGTGCGCGTCGCTCGCAGGATCGATGTTCACCAGGTAGCCGGCATTCGAGTAGCGCGCAACGAAATCCCGGTCGTACAGCCCGAGCCGGATGAGTTCATGGCACAGCGCGAGCATCAGCGCGCCATCGGTGCCCGGCCGGATCGGGATCCACTCGTCGGCGATCGCCGAATAGCCGGTACGCACCGGATTGACCGAGATGAACTTGCCACCGTCGCGCTTGAACTTCGACAGCGCCATCTTCAGCGGGTTCGAGTGATGGTCTTCGGCGGTGCCGATCATCACGAACAGCTTCGCCCGGTCGAGGTCGGGTCCGCCGAACTCCCAGAACGAGCCGCCGATGGTGTAGATCATGCCAGCGGCCATGTTCACCGAGCAGAAGCCGCCATGCGCCGCGTAGTTCGGCGTGCCGAACTGCCGCGCGAACAGGCCGGTCAGCGCCTGCATCTGGTCGCGACCGGTGAACAGCGCGAACTTCTTCGGGTCGGTCGAGCGGATCTTCGCCAGACGCTCGGTCATCAGGTCGAACGCCTGGTCCCAGGAGATGACCTCGAACGCCGCCGCACCCCGCTCCGAGCCCGGCTTGCGCAGCAGCGGCTTCGTCAACCGCGCCGGCGAATACTGCTTCAT